>NZ_LZJB01000392.1:0-29841 GCF_001666895.1 Mycobacterium sp. E3298 | reverse complement strand
GGCCGCGGCCAGATTCCTGTTGATGGTCCCCGACAACTCGGCACCGCCGGTCATCGCGCCGATCAGGACCGGGAAGCGCAGGTCCGCGCCGAAGAATTCGGTCGACAGGTCGATGTCGTCGAGGCTCGTCTGGGTCAGGGCGTTGTACGGCAACTGGTACCGCTCCAGCCCGGTGGTGACGTGCTCGTAGTTGACCGGCTCCGCGAGGCAGACGTCGATGTGCCGCCGCTTGCGGTTGGTCATCGGCGTCCGATCTGCCGTCAAGGCAGGCACCCCGGCGCGACAACGCCGCGCCCGCTCGCATCCATAATGTCCATAGTGCCCCTTGTTGCGTACCGGCAATGTGCAACGGTGCGTAATTTCAGTTGATTAATGTTTAACACACTGAAAGACTTCACATCGTGGTGTGGGATGGCGTGGCCGCGGCCGTGACGGGACGGCGCTCGTGGTTGCTCGCGCTTGCCGCCGTCCTCCTCGGTGGCGTTTTCATGGCGCTGGTCGGCGCCAACGCGGCGGCGGGGCAGGCGCCGCTGTCGGTGCCGACCGGCTCGGACTCCGCGAAGGTCGACGCCATGGCCCGCCAGTTCCCCGGGGGAGACCGGGTCCCGCTGATCCTGGTGGTCAGCCGCGCCGATGGCGCCGCGCTTGACGCCGCCGAAGTCACCGCCGCCCAAGCCGCTCGGGAGCGGATGCAGGCCGCCGCCCCGCCGGGCGGGGCCACCCCAGCGACGCCAGCGCGGGTGTCGGCCGACGGCAAGGCGGCCATCTCGGTGGTGCCGGTCAGCGCCGACCTCTCGGGGCTCGCCCTGACCGATGCGGTCGCCAAGCTGCGCAAGGCCGCCGCCACCGGCCTGCCGGAGCAGCTGGCGGCCCACGTCACCGGCGGCCCGGCGTTCGGCGCCGACATCGCCGGCGCCTTCACCAATGCCAACGTCACCCTGCTCGCCGTGACGGCATCGGTGGTCGCGTTGCTGCTGATCGCCACCTACCGCTCCCCCGTGCTGTGGCTGGTGCCGCTGCTGGTGGTCGGCTTCGCCGACCGGGTCGCGGCGGCGGTGGGCACCGCGGTGGCGCCGCTGACCGGGCTGAGCTTTGACGGGGCCACGTCCGGGATCACCAGCGTGCTGGTCTTCGGGGCGGGCACCAACTACGCGCTGCTGCTGATTTCCCGATACCGGCAGGAGCTTGGGCGCCATCGCGACCATCGAGATGCGCTGCGCCGCGCCGTGCGGATGGCCGGTCCGGCGATCGTCGCCAGCAACGCCACGGTGGTGCTGGCATTGCTCACGTTGCTGTTCGCCTCGACCCCGAGCACCCGCAGCCTGGGCGCGCTTGCGGCCTGCGGGCTGGTGGTCGCGGCGGTGTCCGCCCTGGTGATACTCCCGCCCCTGCTGGCGCTGAGCGGACGGCGATTGTTCTGGCCTTTCATCCCCCGGCCCGAAGGCACCGCCACCGCGGATTCGACGTCCTGGCAACGCATCGGCGAATGGGTGAACCGGCGCCCGGCGCTGGTCGCGGCCGTCGCGATCGCGGGCCTGGTGGCGCTGGCCACCGGCCTGCTCGGCACACGAATCGGCTTGTCGCAGACCGAGCAGTTCCGCGTCCACGCGGATTCGGTGTCCGGTTATGACATCGTCGCGGCGCATTTTCCGGCCGGCCTGGCGAACCCCACGCTCGTCATCGCCCCCACCGACTCGCCGGTCGCGCAGGCCATCGGGGCGACCCCCGGCGTGGTGTCGGCGAACGAATCGGGCCGCTCCCCGTCGGGCCTGACGAAATGGTCGGTGGTGATCGACGCCCCACCGTCCTCCGACAGGGCATTCGAAATCATTGCCGCACTTCGTGATACGACGAAGTCGGCAAGCCCGTCCGCGCTGGTGGGTGGGGCGGACGCGCAGGCGCTCGACATCCGCGACGCGGCCACCCATGACCGGCATCTGCTGATTCCGGCGATACTCGCGGTCATCCTGGTCGTGCTCTATGCCCTGCTGCGGTCCGCGCTCGCCCCTCCCACACTGCTGACGGCGACGATCCTCGGGGCGCTCGCCGCGCTCGGCATGGGCGGCTGGGCCAGCAGCCACATCTTCGGCTTCCCGGCGCTGGACAACAGCACACCCCTGTTCGCCTTCCTGTTCCTGGCCGCACTCGGCGTGGACTACACCATCTTTCTCGTCACCCGCGCCCGCGAAGAGTCCGCGGAACGTGGCGCACGCGCCGGCATGGTCGCAGCGGTGTCGGCCACCGGCGGCGTCATCACCAGTGCGGGAATAGTTTTGGCCGCCGTCTTCTGCGTGCTCGGCGTGCTGCCGCTGATCGTGCTGACCCAGTTGGGCATCATCGTCGGCCTGGGCATCCTGCTGGACACGTTCGTGGTCCGCACACTGGTCATTCCCGCGCTGTTCGCCCTCCTCGGCGACCGCATCTGGTGGCCCTCGGCCCCCAGACCCGCCAAAGCCACTGCAGCACAGGCAGAAAACCAACCGGAACGGAGCATCCCTTGAAAACGTCAACCCTCGCCGCCACCAGCCTCGCCGTCGCCGCCGCCGCGGTGACCGGCAGCGTCGCCAACGCCAAGGCCGCTCCGTCCTGGTATGCGCGGCTGCGCAAGCCGCCGTACCAGCCCCCCAACGTGGCCTTTCCGGTGGCATGGACCTCCCTCTACACCGACATCGCGGTCACATCGGCGGAGGCCATCGACCGGTTGCGGGCGGCGGGACGGGAGGACGAGGCGCGCCGCTACGCCGCGGCGCTCGGCGTGAACCTGGTTCTCAACGCCGGATGGAGTTGGCTCTTCTTCGGTTTCCACAAACTGGGCGCGTCGGCGGTCGGCGCCGCCGTGCTGACGGCCAGCAGCGCAGACCTCGCACGGCGGGCGGC
The DNA here is from genome assembly GCF_001666895.1 of Mycobacterium sp. E3298. Lineage (NCBI taxonomy): Bacteria > Bacillati > Actinomycetota > Actinomycetes > Mycobacteriales > Mycobacteriaceae > Mycobacterium > Mycobacterium sp. E3298. The sequence goes on along the minus strand of NZ_LZJB01000392.1, from coordinate 26,964 downwards.
GCAGGCCGACGCGCGGGCCGGCCTGGCCCTGTCGGCGTACCCGCTGTGGTGTTCCTTCGCGACCGTCCTGGCCACCCACGTTTGGCGACTGAACCGCTGAATCATGCCGACGCTTTTGTGGTTTCGTCGCGACCTGCGGTTGGGTGACCATCCCGCGCTCAACGCCGCGGCCGACGACGGCGAGGTGCTCGCCTGCTTCGTGCTGGACCCGAAACTCGAGGCGTCCTCGGGCCGGCGCCGGCTGCAGTTTCTCGGTGACTCGCTGCGGCGATTGCACGACGACCTGGACGGCCGGCTGTTGGTGACCCGCGGGCGGCCCGACGAGGTGATCCCGCGCATCGCCAAGGAGATCGCCGCATCGGCGGTGCACATCTCCGACGATTTCGCGCCGTACGGCAAGCGCCGTGACGAAAAGGTCCGTGCGGCACTGGATTCGGTCCCACTGGTGGCCACGGGTTCGCCGTATCTGGTCTCGCCGGGCCGCGTCGCGAAGAAGGACGGCTCGCCCTACCAAGTCTTCACACCGTTCCTGCGTCAATGGCGCGAGTCCGGCTGGCGGCCGCCGGCGAAATCGGGTGCCGCGTCGGCCCGCTGGCTCGATCCGGCGCGACTGCGGATCGACCGGGCCGAGATCCCCGATCCCGGCGCCACGCTCGATCTCGAAGCGGGCGAGACCGCGGCGCGCAAGCAATGGAAGTCGTTTGTCGACAACGGGTTACAGCGTTACGCCGAAGAGCGGAACCGCCCCGACCTACCCGGCACCAGCCGCATGTCGGCATACCTGAAGTTCGGCAGCATCCACCCCCGAACCATGGTCGCCAACCTCGATCTCCGTCACGGCGGGGCCCAGGCGTACCTGCGCGAGTTGGCGTTTCGCGATTTCTACGCCGACGTGTTACACCACTGGCCGGCCAGCGCCTGGCACAACTGGAACCGTCAATTCGACGGCATCCCCACCGACAGCGGCGCCGAGGCGAAACGCCGCTTCGAAACCTGGAAGGCCGGCGAGACCGGCTTCCCGATGGTGGACGCGGGAATGCGTCAGCTTCGGGAGACCGGATACATGCACAACCGGGTGCGGATGATCGTCGCCTCCTTCCTGGTGAAAGACCTGCACCTGCCGTGGCAGTGGGGCGCCGAGTGGTTCTTGGATCAATTGGTCGATGGCGACATGGCGAACAACCAGCACGGCTGGCAGTGGTGCGCGGGCTGCGGCACCGACGCCGCGCCGTACTTCCGGGTGTTCAACCCGACCACCCAGGGCGAGAAGTTCGATCCGTCCGGGGATTACATCCGGCGGTGGGTGCCCGAGTTGCGCTCCGTGGACGACGCGCACCTGCGCAAGGGCCGACGGCCGGCGGGCTACCCCGCCGAGATCGTCGACCACGGCGCCGAGCGCGCCGAGGCGCTGCGGCGTTATCAGAGCATCTGACCCGCGGGCTAGGACGCGGGCGCGGCACGGAATTGTCGCGTGCGTGAATGTTTGCTCAATCGCCCGCCCCGAAGCTGGTTGGCATGCAATTATCAGCCGATTCACAGTTGTCAAGCCGCTCGGGAGGCGCTACATGACACCCTTCATCGTTCGGACGTTGCTGGCCTCCGGTGCCGCCGCGGGCTTGCTGGCCGGCGTGACCGCCTGTTCGTGTTCCGTCGGTTCGTCGCACTCGGTCAGCAAGAGCGATGTCGCCGGTCAGATCACCTCGAAGTTGACCGACGCCGCCGGCAACAAGCCCGACTCGGTGAACTGTCCGAACGACCTGCCGGCGAAGGTTGGGGCGCAACTCAATTGCGAGATGAAGGTCAAGAACCAGACGTTCAACGTCAACGTGACCGTGACGAGCGTGGACGGCAAGGACGTCAAGTTCGACATGGTCGAGACGGTCGACAAGAACCAGGTCGCCAGCATCATCAGTAACAAGCTGGCCCAGCAGGTGGGCAGAAAGCCCGACTCGGTGACCTGCCCCGACAACCTGAAGGGCGTTCAGGGCGCGACGCTGCGGTGCCAACTCGTCGACGGCACCGACAAATACGGCATCGCGGTGACCGTCACCAACGTCGACGCCGGCGACGTCAACTTCGACTTCAAGGTCGATGACCACCCGGAACCGGCGTCCTAGCGGCGAAGCCGGGCACTGCGGGGTCACCGCCGTCTGATCAGCGAGCGGCCTTCTTGCGCTCGATGTCGGCCAGCGCGGCCGCCAGTTCGGCCCGCTGGGCCGCCGAGCTCTCCCAGGCGAGCTGGCGATTCTTGACCACCTTGGCCGGCGCGCCGACCGCGATGGAGTAGTCGGGGATCACGCCGCGGACCACCGCGTGTGACCCCAGCACGCAGCCGCGCCCGACCGCGGTGCCGCGCAGCACCGTCACCTTCACACCCACCCAGGTGTCGGGCCCGATCCGCACCGGTGACTTCACGATGCCCTGATCCTTGATCGGCAGGGTGATGTCGTCCATCCGGTGGTCGAAGTCGCAGACGTAGCACCAGTCCGCCATCAGCACCGAGTCGCCGAGCTCGATGTCGAGGTAGGCGTTGATGACGTTGTCGCGGCCCAGCACCACCTTGTCGCCGAACCGCAGCGAGCCTTCGTGGGCCCGAATGGTGTTCTTGTCGCCGATGTGCACCCACCGGCCGATCTCCAGCTGCGCCAGTTCGGGCGTGGCATGAATCTCCACGCCCTTGCCCAGGAACACCATCCCGCGGGTGATGATGTGCGGGTTGGCCAGCTTGAACTTCAGCAGCCGCCAGTAGCGCACCAGGTACCACGGTGTGTATGCGCGGTTGCGCAGCACCCATCGCAGCGAGGCCATCGTGAGGAACTTGGCCTGGCGCGGGTCCCGCAGGTTCGATCCCCGCCAGCGGCGGTGGACCGGTGCGCCCCACATGCTCGTCATGGCCGGACAGCCTAGCGCGCGCTTGCGGCGGCCGAGAACGGCGGGCAATCCGCCGGAGCCGAGTCCGCACGGGTTACCCTCACCTGTACTCACTGGCCGCTCATGCCGAACGCCGTGGAAAAGGATCTGGGATTCGAGGTGCTTGACCGACATCTCCCGCGTGGGCTTCGGCGTTGGTCATCCGCGCTGCTGGCGGCCGGGATCACGGTTGGACTCGGCGGGTGCGCCAACACCGACTCCTGGGTGGAGGCGTCAGCGTCGGCTGGCTGGCCCGCGCAATACGCCGACGCCGCCAACAGCGGCTACACCGGCACCGACGGCGCCTCCAAGCTTTCGTTGCGGTGGACGCGCTCGGTCAAGGGCAGCCTGGCGGCGGGTCCGGCGCTGAGCGCGCGCGGTTACCTGGCGCTCAACGCGCAGACCCCGGCCGGATGCTCGCTGATGGAATGGGAGAACGACAACAACGGCCGGCAGCGCTGGTGCGTGCGGCTGTTCCAGGGCGGGGGCTTTGCGGGCCCGCTCTTCGACGGGTTCGACAACCTCTACGTCGGCCAGCCCGGCGCCTTCCTTTCCTTTCCGGTGACGCAGTGGACGCGGTGGCGGCAGCCGGTGATCGGAATGCCAACCACCCCAAGGTTTCTCGGGCACGGGCAGCTGCTGGTCGCGACGCACCTGGGCCAAGTGCTGGTTTTCGAGGCCCACCGCGGCGCGGTGGTCGGCAGCCCGATGGATTTGGTGGACGGCGTCGATCCCACCGACGCGACGCGCGGGTTGGCCGATTGCGCGCCGGCCCGGCAGGGCTGCCCGGTGGCCGCCGCGCCCGCCTTCTCGGCGGCCAGCCAGATGGCGGTGCTGGGCGTCTGGCAGCCCGGCGCCCCGGCCGCGGGGCTGGTTGGGCTCAAATACCACGCCGGGCAGACGCCGCTGGTGTCCCGCGAGTGGACGAGCGACGCCGTCGGCGCCGGCGTCATCGCCAGCCCGGTGTTGTCCGCCGACGGGGCGACCGTTTATGTCAACGGTCGGGACCAGCGACTGTGGGCGTTGCGCGCCGCCGACGGAAAGGTGAAATGGTCGGCGCCGCTGGGGTTTCTGGCGCAGACACCGCCCGCGGTCACCCCGGCGGGCCTGATCGTGTCGGGCGGCGGCCCGGACACCCGGTTGGTGGCGTTCAAGGACGCGGGGGACCACGCGGATCAGGCGTGGCGCCGCGATGACGTCGTCCCGCTGTCGTCGTCGAGCCTGGCCGGCGCCGGCGTCGGCTACACCGTCGTCAGCGCACCCACGACGAACGGCGCACCCGGCATGTCGCTGCTGGTGTTCGACCCCGGCAACGGCCACACGCAGGGCAGTTACCCGCTTCCGGCCGCCACCGGCTATCCGGTCGGTGTGTCTGTCGGCACCGATCGCCGCGTGGCGGCCGCCACCAGCGACGGCCAGGTGTACGGTTTCGCGCCGGCGTGACCGGGACATACTGAGCCCATGTCCGACGACAACGAGATGCAGTCCGCGGTCGCCGCGTATTCGAGACGGAGCGAGCGCAGCCTCGCGGTGGACCGCACCGCGACCGTGGCGCTGCTCGCCGCGCAGGCTTTTCTGGTCGCGGTCACGATAGGCCTGCTCAGCGTCTACGTCATGGCCACCGGCTCCTGCGGCTACCAAAAGTGCGGCGACCCGGCGTGGATCAATCGCGCCATGGTCCTGGGCATCGGCGGCGGCGGCGTTATCTTCGCCGCCGCCCTGTTCGTGGCGGTCCGCCGCCTCGCCCGGCGCCGGACCGCCTTCTTCGTGCCGATCATCGGTTGTCTGGCGCAGGTCGCGCTGGCCGCCGGCGCCGTGGCCATGGAGTTTCAGGCCGGCCCCGTCTAGGCGACGACCCGCCTCGCCCGGCCACACCGCGCTCGCGATCGCCGCTCGCCCGATGGCGGCGACCCGCCTCGCCCGGCCACACCGCGCTTGCGATCGCCGCTAAAGGGCCAGCGGGGGGATCGCGCTACGCGGCACCGAGGCCTGGACCGGCCCGGCGAAGGCCGGCAGCATCTCGCCGGGCGCGAAGTAGAAGATCAGGTCGTCGTCGGTGATGGCGAAGTTCTGGTAATGCGTCGAATCGTGTCCCGTCGACGGCAAAATGGCTGCGCCCAAAGGGGTCTGACGTTCCAGGTCCCGCTGCACGATCGGGAAGATGCTGTCCAGCGGCGTGGTGCCCGGCGCGAACAGATTGTCGAAGACGATGGGCTGCTTGGTCCCCAGGTTGTAGTTGAAGGCCTTGTACCAGATCGAGGGGTGCGCCCCGCCGAGATCTTGAAAGAACTTGAGCACCACACTGCGGGTGTTGTGCGGCGGCTGACCCGAGGCGCGTTGCTCGGTGGTGGCTTCCAATTGGTAGGGCTGATCCCGCGACCCGGAACTCTGTGCGACGTTGACGAAGCCGTCCCGGTTCTGCCCGACGTAATCGGCGAGCGCTTGCTCGTCGGGATAGTCGGCGGGGAACACGATGTTCAGCGTGTAGTTGGGGCCGGTCGCGCGCACGCGACACATCTGGCCGTCCTCGACGGTGCCGCCCACGGTGGCGCACGACGGTGGGGCGGCGGCCGCCGGCCAGCCCCACAGGGCCGCCGATGCGAGCACGGCGACCGCTATCAGATAACGCATTCTTCAGTGTCCTTGCAGGTTAGGCGGGGGCTGGGCGCCTGGCAGAGCGATCGCACCAGCCTACCGGGCGCTATCGCGACGGACGGCAGACGAAGGCCGTCGCGCGGCCGGCCCCCCGGGAGCCGATGCGGGTGATGACCACCGATAAGGCCCGGCCGCCGCGCAGCCGCATCCGTCGCCGCAGGGCGTCGGGGTCCACCCGCACACCGCGAACCAGGACCTCCAACGTCCCGCAGTCCAGCGCGGACAGCGCCTGGCGCAGCCGCCGCTCGTCGAACGCCAACTGCTCGAGCACCTCGAACCCCCGGACCGCCGACGGCAACTCATCCCCTGACAGGTAGGCGATGTCGGGGTCGAGTTGCCACAGCCGGTGCCGCGCGCCGTAGTGGCGCACCAGCCCGGCGCGGACCACCGCCCCATCGGGGTCGACGATCCACCGCCCGGCCGGCCGCGCGGGGCAGTCGTCTGGGTCGGCGTCGGTGATCTGCTCGCCGCGATCGAGGACGCTGGCGCGGCGCAGGACGCCGCGCCGGGCCAGTCCGGGAGACCAGAGGCACGCTTCGCGCACAGCGCCGCGGTAGGACGTCACCTCGATTTCGCCGCGGAAGCCGATCCGCTCCAGATCATCGAAATCTATTCCGGGAGAGCACTTTACGACAAGGTCGCGGTCCCGGTAGGTGTCGATCAGGGCGCCGAGCGCCGGCCGGTAATCGTCGAGACGGAAGCGGCGCCGCCCCCCGAGGCGCCGCGCGGGGTCCGCCAGGACGACGGCGTCACGGGTCACCGGAGCCAGCGCGTCGGCGCGGCAGAGCGGGGCCGACTCGCCGAGGTTGTGCCGGGCCATCGCCAGTCGCACCGCGTCGAGGTCGCTGCCGAGCGCCCGCACCCCGAGGGCGCGCAGGGCGGCCACCTCGGTGCCGATCGAGCAGGTGGCGTCGTGCACGACGGATCCGGTCTCGGCGAGCCGCCTGGACCGGTGCAGCGCCACCGGCGCGGCGGTGGCTTGCTGCAGCGCCTCGTCGGTGAACAGCCAGCTCGACGCCGGGTTTCCGGCGCCCAGCCCGCCCAGTTTCTCGGCGGCGCGCCGGCGCAGCAACGTCGTCTCCACCAACACCGCGGCCCGGTCCCCGAATCGGGCGCGCGCCGCGGCGACGTCGGCCACCCGGGTCGCGTCGGTCAGCTCGAGCTCTCCGACCGCCGCCAGGGCGGCGGCACCGGATTCCGATCGCAGGTAACGGACGTCCTCGACGGTGAAGGTGAGGCCGTCACTCAGGAGGGCTTGACCCCGGTGATCATCACGTTGTAGAACCAGCCCTTCGGCGCCACGTGCCGCCACACATTGGCGTCCAGCCAACTCAGCGTCTTCCAGCTGTTGAACGCGAACTTCGCCCAGCCCCAGCCGAGCCGTCCGGGCGGCACCGCACATTCGAACGTCCGCAGCGGCCAGCCCAGCATGGCAGCGGTGAATTCCACTGTGGCCGTTTGCACTTCGGCGGCGCCGGCGTTGCCCGCCATCCGCTCCAGGTCGCCCGGGTCGAAGGTGTGCAGGTCCACGACCGCCTCCAGCGCCGCGGCCCGGGAGGACTCGTCGAGTTCGGCCTGTGGCCGCCGCCAGCCGTCGAGGCCCGGCAGCTTGGTGACGTTGGTCGCGACGCGCCAGGTCAGGGTGGACAGCGTGCGGGCGTAGGTGTCCCCGACGGTGGTCGGCTCGCCGGCGAACACGAACCGCCCGCCCGGGCGCAGCACCCGGACGACCTCCCGAAGCGCCAGCTCGACATCGGGGATGTGGTGCAGCACCGCGTGCCCGACGACCAAGTCAAAGGTGTTGTCCTCGTATGGGATTCCCTCGGCGTCGGCGACCCGGCCGTCGATGTCCAGACCCAGCGCCTGCCCGTTGCGGGTGGCGACCTTTACCATCCCGGGTGACAGATCGGTGACCGATCCACGCCGGGCCACCCCGGACTGGATCAGGTTGAGCAGGAAAAACCCGGTGCCGCAGCCCAATTCGAGGGCGCGGTCGTAGGGCAGCTCGCGCTGCACCTCGGCGGGGACGATGGCGTCGAAGCAGTCCCGGGCGTAGTCCACGCAGCGCTGGTCATACGAGATCGACCACTTCTCGTCGTAGGACTCGGCCTCCCAGTCGTGGTAGAGCACCTGGGCCAGCTTGCTGTCGTGCCGGGCCGCCTCCACCTCTTCGGCCGTGGCATGCGGGTTGGGAACGGCATCGGTCGAACTCGTCGTCATGCAGGGCAGCCTAACGGGCCCCGGGTTCGGAGTCCTCGCCACCGGTCTGACCAGCGGCGAACACGTCGACGTAGCGTCGCCGCTCGGCGGCGACCCGGTCGGCCGGACCCAGCTCGAACACGTCGTTGATGCCCGCTTTCGCCGCGGCCAGCGCGTCTCGCGGGCCGTCGAGGAAGCGGCGAGCCCACCCCGCGGCGGCGTCGTAGACGTCATCGGGGGCCACCATCTCGTCGATCAGGCCCAGCGTCAGCGCCTCCTCGGCATCGAAGAACCGGCCGCTGAACACCAGCTCCTTGGCCCGGCTCGCCCCCGCCGCGCGGGTCAGGCGCGCCATGCCGTCGCCGCCCGGAATGAGGCCGGCCAGGATCTCGGTGGCGCCGAACTTCACGTTGTCGCCGCTGACGCGCCAATCCGCGGCCAGCGCCAGGGTGAGCCCGGCGCCCAGCGCGTAGCCCGTGATCGCGGCCACGGTCGGCTTGGGGATGGCCGCCACGGCGTCGATGGCCCGCTGCCGCGCCCGGGCCGCCGTCTCGGCCTCCGGCGCGCTCAGCGTCCGCAGCTCGGGCATGTCGTCGCCGGCGGAAAATATCTCGTGGCCGCCGAACAGGATTACGGCGGCCACGTCGTCACGCTCCCCCAGCTCGCCTGCCGCGGCCACGATCTCCCGGTAAACCTGGCGGGTCATGGCGTTCGTCGGCGGCCGCGACAGCAGCAGCATGGCCAGGCCGGCGTCCCGGGAGCCGTCGCTGACCACGGTGCTGACGAACTCGCTCAATGCCGCCATCCCATCCCGCCGGCCTCGCGCGCCTGGTGGTAGCGGTCGGAGTCGAAGAACTCGAACACCCAGTTGTCGCCCTGGATCTCCAGGTGCGGCTGCACCGTGACGATCTGCCGTTCGACCGCCAGCACTTCCGCGACGGTCCGGCCCGCCAGCGAATCCAGCTGGGTCCACGTCGGCGGCAGCAGGAAACAGCGCCCGGCGGAGAAGTCCTCGATGGCGGCCTGGGGCGTCGTCCAGCCGGCCCGATCGGATTCGGTGTTCTCGCCGTCGGCGCGCTGCCCGGCCGGCAGGGCCCCGACGAAGAAGTAGGTGTCGTACCGGCGGGTGCGCTCGGCTTCGGGGGTGACCCAGTTGGCCCACGGCCGCAGCAGGTCCGAGCGCAGCTCCAGGTTCTCGCGGCGCAGGAAGTCCGCGAACGACAGCGTCCCGTCGGCGAGTTCGCGGCGGGCGTCGGCGTACACCGAGGCGTCGCCCACGATCCCATCCGGGTCGCCCGCCGGCCCGGCGAACAGCACCCCCGACTCCTCGAAAGTCTCCCGGGCAGCGGCGCACACCAGCGCCTCGGCCAGGTCGGGTTCGATGCCGAAGCGCTCCGCCCACCACTGCGGCGGTGGGCCGGCCCAGGCGATATCGGCGTTGCGGTCGCGATCGTCGACGCCGCCGCCGGGGAACACCATCGTGCCCGCGGCGAACTCCATCTTGGCGTGGCGGCGCATCAGGAAGACGGCTAGCCCGGTTTCCAATCCGTCCGGATCGTCGCGGATCAGCATCACGGTCGCCGCCGGCCTCGGGACGAGCGGGGCCTCTTCGGTCGGTGACGTCATAGCGGCCTCCGGTGGGCTGCGCGGGAGCGGACGCGGCGGGCGAAATAGCGGCCGTCGGCGACGTCGAGCGCGATCGACTGGCCGAAGGCGGTGGACAGGTTCTCGGCGGTGAGCACGTCGGTCAGCAACCCGGCCGCGACCACCCTTCCCTCGGACAGCAGCATGCAGTGGCTGAAGCCGGGCGGGATCTCCTCGACGTGGTGGGTGACCAGCACCAGAGCCGGGGCCTCGGGATCGGCCGCCAGGTCGGCCAGCCGCGCCACCAGCTCCTCGCGGCCACCCAGGTCCAGCCCGGCGGCGGGTTCGTCGAGCAACAACAGCTCCGGGTCGGTCATCAGCGCGCGGGCGATCAATACCCGCTTGCGCTCGCCCTCAGACAATGTTCCGTAGCTACGGTCCGCGAGGTGCTCGGCGCCCAGGCTCTCCAGCATGTCGACGGCCCGGCGGTAGTCGACGTCCTCGTAACGCTCGCGCCACCGGCCCAGCACCGCGTAACCGGCTGAGACGACCAGGTCGCGCACTACCTCGTCGGTGGGCACTCGCTGCGCCAGGGCCGAGGAGCTGAGGCCGATCCGGGAGCGCAGCTCCGACACGTCCACCCGGCCCAGCCGCTCGCCGAGCACGAAGGCGACTCCCGACGACGGGTGCTCGGCCGCGGCCGCGATCCGCAGCAGCGACGTCTTGCCGGCCCCGTTGGGGCCCACGATGACCCAGCGCTCGTCGAGCTCGACCGCCCAATCCACCGGTCCGACGAGGCTGTGACCGCCGCGGCGCAGCGACACATTCCTGAAATCGATCAGCAGATCGGGGTCGGCTGCCTCGATCGTTTGGTCGGCTCCACCCTCGGATTCTTGCGAATCCTCGGATTTCACCTCCCGGCTTCCGTTTTCGGGCACTCGCTCATCGTGCCGTACCGCGGCCGTCCGACACCTGCCGGGTCGCCGCTCCGGCGGCCAGACGGAAAATCGCACGAAAGTGGCTGAGATCATGCGATTTTCTGACTGCTCGCGGCGACGCCGAGTTTGATGCGACCGCTACGCCTCGGGCGGGATCTCCACCCGGCGGACCTCGCCCGTCACCGCATCGGCGGCCTCGATTTCGCCGCGCGTCACGCCCAGCAGAAACAGCACCGTGTCAAGGTAGGGGTGGCTCAGCGAGGCGTCGGCCACCTCACGCAGTGCCGGCTTGGCGTTGAACGCCACACCCAGCCCGGCCGCGGCCAGCATGTCGATGTCGTTGGCGCCGTCGCCCACGGCTACCGTCTGCGCCATCGGCACCCCGGCCCGCTCCGCGAAGTCGCGCAACGCCGTAGCCTTGCCGGCGCGGTCGACGATCGGTCCGACGACCCGCCCGGTGAGCTTGCCGTCGACGATCTCCAGCTCGTTGGCGGCCACGTAGTCCAGCATCAGCTCCTCGGCCAACGGCTCGATGATCCCCCGGAAGCCACCGGAAACCACACCGCAGTGAAAACCCAAGCGCCGCAACGTCCGCAGCGTGGTCCGGGCGCCGGGCATCAGCTCCAGTTGCTCGGCGACCTCGTCGATCACGCTGGCGGGCAGGCCCGCCAGGGTTGCCACTCGCTGTTCGAGCGACTGCGCGAAGTCCAGCTCCCCCCGCATGGCCGCCTCGGTGATGGCGGCGACCTTGCCCTCGGCGCCCGCGCGGGCGGCCAGCATCTCGATGACCTCGCCCTGCACCAGCGTCGAGTCCACGTCGAACACGATCAGCCGCTTGGCCCGCCGCTCCAGGGTGTAATCCTCGACCGCCACGTCCACCCGCTCCTCGGCCGACACCTGGTTCAGCGTCGTCCGCAGCGCGGCGTCGGATCCCGGCGGCACCGAGACCCGCAGCTCGAGGCCGGTCACCGGGTAGTCGGAGACACCGCGGATGAGGTCGATGTTCACCCCCAGGCCGGCCACCGCCCGGGCCACCGCGCCGAACGCGCCGGCGGTGATGGGCCGGCCCAGCACGAAGATGGTGTGGGTCGAGGGGTCCCGGATGATCGGCACGTCGTCACTGCGCTCGATGCTGACGTCAAGGCCCACCCCGCGGATGGCCGACTCGACGTCACTGCGCAGGTCGGGGCCGTCGGCGACGTCGGCCGGACAGCACACCAGCACGCCCAGGGTCAGGCGATGCCGAATCACCACCTGTTCGACGTTGAGCAGCTCGACGCCGTGCCGGGAGAGCGCCTCAAACAGGGCCGACGTGACGCCCGGTTGATCCACTCCGGTGACGGTGATCAGCACCGACACCTTCGGTGGTGCATTCACCTGCGGCTACCGCCGCTACTGGTCAGGAGTCGAGCGATCGGCTTCGGTCCGCGGACCGAACCCCTTCGGGGATTCCAGCGCCGTGGCGTGGCGTCCCACGTGCGCCTCGGCGCGCAGCCGCTCCACCATGTGCGGGTAGTGCAGCTCGAAAGCCGGGCGCTCCGAACGGATTCGGGGCAACTCGGTGAAGTTGTGCCGAGGCGGCGGGCAGCTGGTCGCCCACTCCAGGGAGTTGCCGTAACCCCACGGGTCGTCGACGGTCACGACCTCGCCGTAGCGCCAGCTCTTGAAGACGTTCCAGACGAACGGGAACATCGACGCGCCCAGGATGAACGCACCGACCGTCGAGACGATGTTGTACGGCTGGAAGCCGTCCGAGGGCAGGTAGTCGGCGTAGCGACGCGGCATACCCATGTCACCCAGCCAGTGCTGCACCAGGAACGTGGTGTGGAAGCCGATGAACGTCAACCAGAAGTGCAGCTTGCCCAGCCGCTCGTCGAGCAGTCGGCCGGTCATCTTCGGGAACCAGAAGTAAACGCCGGCGAACGTGGCGAACACGATCGTGCCGAACAGCACGTAGTGGAAGTGCGCGACAACGAAGTAGGTGTCGGTGACGTGGAAGTCCAGCGGAGGGCTGGCCAGCATGACGCCGGTCAGGCCGCCCAGCAGGAAGGTCACCAGGAAGCCCACCGAGAACAGCATCGGGGTCTCGAAGGTGATCTGCCCCTTCCACATCGTGCCGATCCAGTTGAAGAACTTGATCCCGGTCGGCACCGCGATCAGATACGTCATGAACGAAAAGAACGGCAGCAGAACGGCTCCGGTGGCGAACATGTGGTGCGCCCACACCGCGACCGACAGCGCCGCGATCGAGAGCGTCGCGTAAACCAACGTGGTGTAGCCGAAGACGGGCTTGCGCGAGAACACCGGGATGATCTCGGTGATGATCCCGAAGAACGGCAGCGCGATGATGTACACCTCGGGATGGCCGAAGAACCAGAACAGGTGCTGCCACAGCAGGACCCCGCCGTTGGCCGCGTCGTAGACGTGGGCCCCCAGATGTCGATCGGCGGCCAGCCCGAACAGCGCGGCGGTCAGGATCGGGAACGCGATCAGGATCAGGATCGACGTCACCATGATGTTCCAGGTGAAGATCGGCATCCGGAACATCGTCATACCGGGCGCGCGCATGCACACCACGGTGGTGATCATGTTGACCGCGCCCAGGATGGTGCCCAGACCGGCGACGATCAGGCCGGTGATCCACAGGTCGCCGCCGGCGCCCGGAGAGTGGACGGCGTCGGAGAGCGGCGTGTAGGCCGTCCAGCCGAAGTCGGCCGCGCCACCGGGGACGATGAAGCCGGCCGACGCGGTCAGACCGCCGAAGAGGAAGAGCCAGAACGAGAAGGCGTTCAGCCGCGGGAACGCCACGTCGGGCGCGCCGATCTGCAGCGGCAGGACCAGGTTGGCGAACCCGAACACGACCGGCGTCGCATACAGCAGCAGCATGATCGTGCCGTGCATGGTGAACAGCTGGTTGTACTGCTCATTGGACAGGAACTGCAGCCCCGGAGCGGCCAGCTCGGTGCGCATCAACAGGGCCATCAGTCCGCCGATGAAGAAGAAGACGAAGCAGGTGACCGTGTACATGATGCCGATCATCTTGTGATCGGTGGTCGTGATCAGTTTGTAGACGAGGTTCCCTTTGGGACCGGTCCGGTCCGGGTACGGGCGAACGGCCTCGAGTTCTCCCAAGGGGGGCGCTTCGGCTGTCAACAGCTTCTCCAAACAGTTAGGACAGGGGCCCAAAAAACAGAGCTGACACGAATCTTAACCGTCGATCATGCCGACGTCAGGGCTGGTCCTACAAACTGTCGTAAACAGCTCGGCGGTGCGGCGTGTCGTTTCGGCCTGGCGGGCGCGGAGCCCGCGGATGTTAGCGTCTGACGCGTGCTTTTCGGCGTGACCAGAACCGCTTTCCTGCCGTCGGTCGCCGCGCTGGCGACGGCGGTCGCCGTCACGTGCGGCGGCTGCGGATCCGGCAAGCCCGCCACCTCGGCGACGACCCCCGCCCTGGTCACCCCCACCACGCAGATCGCCGGCGCCGGGGTGCTCGGCAACGACCGCCGGCCGGACGATTCGTGCGCGCGGGACGCCGCCGCGGCGGATCCCGGGCCGAAGACGCGACAGGCCCACAACGCGGCCGGCGTCACACCGGACGTGGTGCAGGTCCCGGCGGAGCCGCAGCGCATCGTGGTGCTCTCCGGCGACCAGCTGGACGCCCTGTGTGCGCTCGGCCTGCAGTCGCGGGTGGTCGCCGCCGCCCTGCCGGACGGCTCCCCGAGCCAGCCCGCCTACCTGGGCGCCGCGGTGCGCGGCGTGCCCGGCGTCGGGACCCGCAGCAATCCGGACCTCGCCGGGATCGCGGCACAACACCCCGACCTCATCCTGGGATCGCAGGGGTTGACGCCCAAGTTGTATCCGCAGCTCGCCGCGATCGCCCCCACGGTGTTCACCGCGGCGCCCGGCGCCGCGTGGCAGGACAACCTGCGTGGCGTGGGCGGCGCGACGTCGCGCGGCGGCGCGGTGGACGCGCTGCTCAACGGCTTTTCGCAGCGGGCGAGCGACATCGGCGCCAGGCATGACGCCTCCCATTTCCAGGCGTCCGTCGTGCAGCTGACCACCGACAAGATCCGCGTCTACGGCACCAACAACTTCCCGGCCAGCGTCCTCGGCGCGGTCGGGGTCGACCGGCCGGCCGCCCAACGGTTCACCGACAAGCCGTACATCGAGATCGGCGCCACCGATGACGACCTGGCCAAGAACCCGGACCTGTCCGCCGCCGACGCCGACGTCGTCTACGTGTCGTGTGCGTCACCGGCGGCCGCCCAGCGCGCCGCCACCGTGCTGGACAGCAATCCATGGCGCAAGCTGTCCGCCAATCACGACAACCGCGTCTACGTCGTCAACGACGAGGTCTGGCAGACCGGCGAGGGCCTGATCGCCGCCCGCGGCATCGTCGACGACCTGCGGCTGGTGAACGCCCCGATCAACTAGGGGCCACCGTCAAGTGGCCGCAAAATATTACCTTAGCTAAACTTCTTCAGGACGCATCCAAATCGAAGAGGGATAGCAATGAGCACTGTTTCGGCTTACGCCGCCGCGTCGGCAACCGAACCGTTGACCAAGACCACCATCACCCGCCGCGACCCCGGCCCGCACGACGTGGCGATAGACATCAAATTCGCCGGCATCTGCCACTCGGACATCCACACCGTCAGGGGCGAGTGGGGCGAGCCGCACTACCCGCTGGTCGTCGGCCACGAGATCGCCGGCGTAGTGACCGCCGTCGGCCCCGAAGTCACCAAGCACAAGGTCGGCGACCGCGTCGGCGTGGGCTGCATGGTGGGCTCGTGCCGCGAATGCCGCAGCTGCCGGGCCGGGCTCGAGCAGTACTGCGAACGGGGCATGATCGGCACCTACAACGCCATCGACCGGGACGGCACCGTCACGCAGGGCGGCTACAGCCAGGCGATCGTCGTCGACGAAAACTACGTCCTGCACATCCCCGACTCTCTGCCGCTGGACAAGGCGGCGCCGCTGCTGTGCGCCGGCATCACGCTGTTCTCGCCGCTGCGCCACTGGAAGGCCGGCGAGGGCACCCGGCTGGCGATCATCGGCCTGGGCGGGCTGGGACACATGGGCGTCAAACTGGGGGCCGCGATGGGCGCCCACGTGACCGTGTTGTCGCAGTCGCTGAAGAAGATGGAGGACGGGCTGCGCCTGGGCGCCAGCGAGTACTACGCCACCGCCGATCGCGAAACGTTCCGTAAGTTGCGCGGCAGCTTCGACCTGATCCTCAACACCGTCTCGGCCAACCTGAACCTGGCCGACTATCTGAAGCTGCTCGGCGTCGACGGCACCCTCGTCGAACTCGGCATCCCCGAACACCCCATGGAGGTGCCGGCGTTCGCACTCGCGTTGGCGCGCCGCAGCCTCTCCGGGTCGAACATCGGCGGGATCGCCGAAACCCAGGAGATGCTGGACTTCTGCGCCGAACACGATGTGACGCCCGAAATCGAGCTGATCGAGCCGGATTACATCAACGAGGCGTACGAGCGGGTGCTGGCGAGCGACGTTCGCTACCGCTTCGTCATCGACATCTCGAAGCTATGACGCGACCTCCGACGGCGTGCCGGGTGCGCAGTCACGGGCGATGACCTCGGCCGCCTCAGCGTGCTCGTCGTCGGGAACGACCTCGCTGACGTCGATGCCGGCCAGCGGCCATCCGGCGGCGGCCAACGTGGCGGCCACCCGGATGACATTTTCCTTGCCGGCGTCGAACTGCGTCATGTCCGAGATGAATTCGGCGATCTCGTCGCGATCGATCGGATGATCGATCGTCTCCGGTGACCCTTCCTTGGCGGTGATGTGGCGCACCACCTCGCGAATCTGGTCTTCGGTGAGCGGTGTGCTGCGGAGCAGGGCCATCAGTGGCACGCGGTCCGGGCCGGGAACGCCGTTCGGGTAGCCGACCTGCAGCCAGCGAATCACTGAACGGCAGAAGTGGTGGCGGTGATCCTTCTCAGCGGAGGCGGGTTTCGTCACCAGAACAGTGTCGGGCAGGGGCAGCACCGGCGCTAGCGAGCCGTCCCGGGATCCCCACTATTCACAAGCCGTTCATGGCCCGAACATCTGCACGTCGGGCACGGCGCCTGCGGTTCAAGACCAGGTTTTGTCGGCGGCCCTCCCTACGATCGAGTCGTGCTCACCGCACTCGTCGTGCTTCCACTCGCCTGCGGGCTGTTCGTCGGCGTGGTCGAGCACAGTCCCGGGATGGGGTTCCAGGCCTTCTACCTGATGGTGCTGCTCGAGGTGCTCGTCGGCTGGTCAACCAAGCGCCGATGGCCGCGCGGCGGGCGCGCCGACGCCACCCTGCGGGCGATCGACGCCATGGACGGCGTCGAGTTCGAGGGCTACGTGGCCGCCCGCCTGCGTCGGGCGGGCTGGCGGGTGACCTTGACCCCGCCGGTCGGGGACTACGGCGTCGACCTGATCGCCGAACAGGATGGCCACTCGGTGGCGGTCCAGTGCAAGCGCTACGGCAAATCGGTGGGTGTCGCGGCCGTCCAGCAGGTGGTTTCCGGCGCCCGCCACCATGGGTGCGCGCGGAGCATCGTGGTGAGCAATCAGGAATTCACCAGGGCCGCAAAGCAGTTGGCGCACACCCATGGCTGCCAGCTGATCGGCCGCAAGGTTCTGCAGGCGTGGGTGCCGCCACCCGCGGGCAGCGCGAAGAACGTGGCGGGAAGAAAATCGGCCCAGCCGGTGTCTGAACAGTAGATCGGGCCGGCCCCAGTCCCTCCCCCCCGACGGTGCGGCCGGCCCGATTCTCAATCTTTTAGAAGTCCCAGTCCTCGTCCTCGGTGACGACGGCCTTGCCGATCACGTAGGACGAGCCCGAGCCGGAGAAGAAGTCGTGGTTCTTCTCCGGTAGCCAGCTCTGGGCCCCAGAGTCGGTGTGAGCAGGCCAAAGGGTGTCCTAGTAGTTCGCCTGAATTATCTGTAACTGTGGGCAGATTGTGGGCACACTATGGGAGCCGCGCAGCGTGTCATAGGCCGAATCCGACCAGCGCGGAGGCTGGCGACGACCGGGGGTGAACGTTGCGCTGCCCGGTTCGGCACGGCGGCATTAGGAGAGTCATTGGGCTACCGGCCACACCGGGCAGACACTAACTTCGACGCCAGTAGCGGCGCGGGGGTTCCACCTTTATTCACGCGGGCATCGGGTTTGGGATGGCGTGGAAGTTGTGATTTGCTCGGCGGGAACTTTGAGCCGCGGGGAGCCGTTGGGCATCCAGCCGATCAATTAATGCCCTCAGGAGACCCGTTATGAGCACCGACGCCGACGAAGCCGACAAGGAGTATCTCGTCACCATCGTGACTTCCGGTGGTGAGACTTCGACCACGCGGCACTTCTCCTCCGACGAGCTTGACCAGCAGTTCGGCAAGGTCTTGGCAGATCTGGGACTTACGATTCGGGATGGTGGTCTCGCAACTCTGGCGGGCGGTGCCGACGACATCGAACAGGTCACCGTTAAGCGCGTGAACTGACGGCTCAGCACCCACTACGCCGTGGGGCGGCGGCGGTCACCCTGTGCCCGGACGGGAAAGGGGAACATCTGTGCCGAACGACGGGTGGCGGATCATCATCGACGATGGCGACGGCCTGCGCGCGGTCTGCAAGATCTTGCCGCTTAGCGACGGCGGCTATTCCGTGCTCGCTCCCTATCACGCCGCCCGAAATGGTTGGCTTTACAAGCATAAAGTGGATTATTCGAAAGAGGAAATATCGCTCGAAATCTCTGAGATGCAGCATTTCGAAGCGAGCGACCGGGTTAAGCTGTCACACCATTGGGATGGCTTTGTGCAATTCTCCGGCGTGAATTCGCAGAAAATAATATCTGGACGCAACCCACTCACCGGCGAGCCTAGAGGCTTGGCGATTATGAGTGCGCCGATGTGGAGGCCAATCACGAGCGGACCAACCTTCGGTGTGCTTCTTTGGGGACCGACCGACTTTAAGCAAGTAGAGGACACACGCGCGACAGACATCATCTTCCACGCGAACGAAATCTATTACGAGCGTTCGGCGCCCTACAACTTCAACGCATATCACGTGGAAGGCTGGGTTTTTGGGGCACCCTTGTGGGATGGCGTTCGCGGAAGTGGAAATGACCTACGGCTTGCAAGGCATTTTCCGCAGAAACACCGGGCGCCATGCGCGTACCTAGAGTTTCGGGTTCTCCCTATCCCGACCGAAGACAGCGATCTTTTCCTAGGAGTAAGGGTTACCAGGATGGCGGTGAATCCTTCTTCGCCCTCAGGCTTTGTTTTGGGAGGGCCGAGCGACCTTCGGGTGAGTCAGCAAGTCGCGGAGACCATCAAAGCGTCGTACCCCAAGGACCCCGAGGTTGCCGATCTTGACCCAGGCTCTCTCGACTATGTGCCTGAGGAACCGGAAACTGGTCAGCGGGGGTAAAAATCGGCAAGTGCGAAGAATGCCGCGCGTCGACCGCCGGGGGGCCGTCCCCCACCCCCCGTGTTCACCATTTTCGGCCGTGACGCGTCGGCATCTCCCGCTGCCGCTTGCGATTACGGTTCAAGTTGCAGGCCCAATGCGCTGCCCTGACCTCGCCGCGGTTGTGCCCACCCTTGGCGACCTCGATCACATGATCGGCAGTGAAACTCATCGGGTGCGGCCATTTGAGGTCGAGGTCGATGGGCTTGCCACAGCACCAACACGGCGCGCCCTCGCGTAGCAGGCGAGTGCGACGGCGCTGGTATCCGCGATCAGATGTCCTCGACGTCGTCAGGACCCCGGCCCGGCGATGGTGAATTTGCCGCAGCGATTGGGCCTTACCAAATTTTGGCCGATCCTCCACGTGGCCCGGACTGCCACCGAGTCGCTGCTGAAATACTGGTGTTCCGAGGTGCTGACCATGAGGTTGCCGTACGCCGACACGATGGCTGATCGGTCGATGACCATGCCGGTGTAGGCGGGCAGCGCGACGTTGACGACCACCGGCAACGACAGTAACAACGCCTGGGCGTCGGTGGTACCGGCCCCGATCAGGCTGCTGTTGTAGTCGGCAGCGGTCTTCAATTTCCTGAATTCGGCCCACGCTGTCGGGCTGAGCAGCACGTGCGTGGGTGTACTCAGGTTGGTTTGCAGTTGAGCGACCAGGTCAATCAGGGCATCGAGGCTTCCTGAAACCTCTTCGCCTTCAACAACGTTGGCGACGTTCAGGACGCCGGTGGACGGTCCGAGTGCGGGCGGCGTGGGCGCGACCTGTTGCATGAAGGCAAGATCGGCGCGGCGAGTGACTGCACGCGCCACCGACTGCGCCAACTGGTCAGCCGTGTCGGGCTGCGACCACTGTTCCCGGCTGAGCCGAACCAACTGGCTGACCTTGCCGGTGGCGACCAGCGTCTCGGCCAGATCCGGCTCCGATTCTGGAATCTCGGTACCCTCCGCGGCGAATTCGGCGGTGGCGTCATCGACGTAGCCGCAGCGGACGACCGGCTGGTCACCTTCGACCTGACCCGCGTATGTGCTGCACGCAATGATCAGCGCCTCCGGGATGATGTCGACCGGCGAGAAAGTAAAGTAGTCAGGCCGCCAGGCAGCGGCACTCGTGCTGGTTTTTGCGGTAAATGCCATGACGAACGTCTCTCTGTGGCAACGGTTTTCAGCCGTGTTGAACTGGGGAGAAGTTCACGGCTGGCACCGGGCCATCACCGAGTCGCCACCTGGGCGGATCGTTGCCGCCGGGCCTGGCACCTGGCCAAGTAGTCCTGCGACTGTGCCGGGAATTTTACTCCCCCGTTACTCCCGCTTGGGCGCGAACGCCGCGCGCCAATCGTTTCGGGGCGGCTGGGATTGGAGGACGCCGCTCTTGAAGCCGCCGACCGGCCTGCTGGGTTTGGCAATGCCAAGCGTGTTACGCGCCGCTTCGACGGCCTGGCGAACCTTGGCGGTATCGACGGCACCGGAGTCGTCCAGCAGATCCCCGACCTGGGTCCCAGCGGCCCACACGGCGGCCTCTTTGAGGCCCATGCTGGTCACTATTGCACCGACCTGCTGGCGACGCATAACGTCGAGTTGGGCGGCCAGGGCGTCACGTTGCTGTTCAGTTTCCCGAAGCTTGACCCGCCACTTAGCGGCCTCCCTGTTGGCGCTGCCCGAGTCCGTCTCGGTGCTGTGCTCGTCGTCCGCCGCCGCCTGGTCGGGCTGCTCGACGGTCTGCTCGTCAGCCGGGGTGACTTCGGTCGTTGGTTGTTCAGTCGTCATGGGGGTTACCTCCGTTTCCGATTGAGCGCGGGTCGGTGCGCAGGCTGGCCAACTTGGTGGACTTGGCGTGCAGTTCGTCGGTCACCCGCACCGCGAGCGAGGGCGTCATCACGAAACAAAAAGGGTTGGAATGCTTCACGTGCAGCACCAAATACATGACATCGCAGCCGGTTTCGGCGACATAGCCGAAGCCGACGTCGATGCGCTCAGGGCTGATGACCGCCGCGCCGGTCGGGATACGAGGCACGAGCTGGTCGGGGGAATCGGTCATAATAGTTGCCCTCCTTGGGGATTGAACAAAACGAGGTACACGCCTGCCGGGGTTCCGGCCAGACATGTCCGGTAGCCGGTGTCATCGGGCAGCCACAGGTGCGAGTGCACGCCGCGGCAGTACGGGCACTTGACCCGTACGACCACGTAGTGCCGCCGGTTTCGCAGGCGACCACCGGCGCGCGGAGTCTCATTCGTCGCCGCTTTCCACGCGGGTAATCCATGCGCGATGGCACTCATCGCACCGTGGTCGTCCGGGCGAATACGGGCGCGCCCGGCAGTCGACGCATAGGCCCGCGCGGTAGGCGGCATTGCCCTCGACGCCGGTGGTGGGGCGGGCCGCCGGAAGCCGCCTCTCCTCGGCGATGATCGGGACATTCGGGAACACCGCTTCCCCTTTTTCTTCGGCAGAAGCAGGCGCAACCGCGCAACCGCGCACGTCAACTGTGGTGTCGTCGGTTGCGAGTTGCGCGGGGTCGGGCAGCAGTTCCGCCGCGTCGGGCAGCGGGTCACCGAGCACCCAGCGGCCCGGACGCCCGCGCCGGTCCTCCAAGTTGCGCACGTAGCCGCCGTCCGCAGCGACCCGAAGCCGACGGCTAGCGTTCGACTTGTCCAGGCCCAACTTCACGGCGACGTCGCGGACCATCGCGCCCGAATCACCTGCCAGCACGTCGACCGCCGTGACCGTCTGGCGCACCGGGGCGGCGACCGTGGTGCCGACGCCCTCGGCGATCACGTCGGCCACCAGACCGCGCACCACTGCGTAATCGTCCAGCGTGGCGACGATCCGGCCCGCTTCATCGCGGCCCCGGCTGGCCTGGTGCAGCACAGCGTGCGCCCGGATCAGGGCCAGCAGCGTGGCGAAGTCGCGGCGCAGCCGTACCGCGACGGGCGGCACCTGCTGGGCCAGGCGGCGCGCGTATGGGATGGTGACGCGGTGCTCGGCGTTGGCAAGCCAGCGTTGCAGGTCCCGCCACGTCTCCAGGTCGGCGCCCGCCGGGCGTTCGTCGGCCTGCTCCAACAGCACCCGCGCGGTCTGCTCGCTGGAATCATCGGTCGTCAAAGACAGGATGCGGGTTTCGTTTTCGGCGTGCACGCGAGTCTTGGTGGTGGTGAAGATCAGGTTGGACGGCCCCTCTTTCACGATGGTCTTGGTGACCAAGTTGCCATCCTTATCGCGGACCGTGGTGTCGTAGACGATGCGGCCCTCACTGAGCAGCGACCGCACGAAGTAGCTGGTGAGGTCGTCCTCGACGCCTTCGCGCAGCGCGACCACCTCGTAGAGGATCAGCGTGCGATGGCTGAACTCTTCCGGCGAATACACCAGGGCGCGCTCACTCATGGCGGTGAACTCCCGGTAGGCCTCGGGCGGGAAGAACCGGCTGACCAATTCGACGGTGCGCGACTTCCCCGATGCCGAATGGCCTTTCACGCCAGCCGAAACCTGTTGGGAAAGCAGCCGAGACGTCAAAACCAGATAGAGGGTTCTGGCAAGGCATTCCTCGCCGACCAATCCCCGCGACCGAATTTCGGTGGCGACGGCGTCAAGGATGCGGGGCAACCGCGCCAAGCCTGCCACCGCCTCCAAGCTGGGCGGTTGCGCGGTTGCGGTTATTTCTCGCGGAGAAAGGGAGGGGTGCGCGGGTTCACACGGGCGCGGCGCTACCGGCTTGACCAACCGCCACACCTCGGCGACGTCATGGGCCACCAGAAAATCGTCCAGCCCGGTTTTGTCATCGGTGTCCGGCAGGTGAAGGTACTCAACCCGCGCGCCCTTGATGGCGAGGTATTTGGCCAACGCGTCCATGGCGACACGCACCGGCTCTTTACGCTGTACGTCGCCGTCGTAGGCGATGACGACCTGACGCCCGTTCAGGGCAACATCGTTCCAATCGGGCAAGGCCGTCTTACCGGCGGCGGTGTTGGTGCCGCGCCAACTCCACACCCCCATCAGTGCCACGCAGCACAGCCCACGAATGGCGGCGCAATCAGCCTTCTTCGTTCCCTCCGTGACCCACAACGGAATTGACGGGTCGCCAAGCTGGGGCCCCACACCGGGCGGCACGTCCAACCCGTTGCGCTGGTCGGAGGGCGTCTCGTACTTGGCGATGCGCCCGGTCTGCATGATCCGGGGCACGTCGGGCCGGAACTGAAAACCCCATACCGACCCGCGCACATCAAGCAGGGGCACCAATAAGCCGGGGACCCTGCGCCCTGCGGGCGTAATCCCCGCCTCGGCCAGGCGCTTCTTGTCGTCAATCGACTCATAGCCGCGAGATGCGGCCCAGTCGGGCGTAATGCCCGACCGGGCTAGCATCTCGGCGTGATTGTCAGCAATCATGGTGTGGGTTCCGGCGGCCAGTTGGGCGCATCGACGTAACGCTTTTCGTGGGGCTGCACGTCGAACAAGCTCAACTGGCCGTCCTCCCCCTCGCCGCGGTCGGCGATGCCCGTCGGTTCCTCCTCAGGTGGACGAGTCATGGTTCGATGTCCTACCTTTCCCGTTGTAGTTGTGCGCCAATGGTTTACGCCGTGACGCTCGGCGGGCTATGTGTCGAGACCCGGGCGCGGCCAGGGCTCTGCTCGAAGGTGTTGGCCTCTAGGTACGCCAGGACGTCGGCGCGCGCGTACAAGATGCGGCGGCCCGCGCGGATGAACCTCACGCCCCGGCCCAAATAGCGATCCTGGCTCAGGCTATTGGTGGTGGTCCGCAACAATTCTGCGGTTTCAGCGGGCGTCAGGAGTTCCGGCAAGTTGTTGAGTGTCACCATCGGCCTATCTCCATCTTTGATCGCGTATGAGTGTTCTTTGATCATCACTTGAATTGGAGGTTTAGCACGGAGCGTGCATGCAGTCAAATATCACTTGACTGCGATATCTTTGATCGAATATGGTGCCGGCATGGCTGGAAAGAAATCCGAACTTGGGCCGACCGGGACCGACCTCGCTAATAACGTCACCCGCTTGCGCGGGAACATGAGCTACAACGAATTGAGTCGACGCCTTGCCCTCGTCAAGCGCGACATTCCACCACTAGGCTTGCGCCGTATCGAAGCGGGCACCCGGCGAGTTGACGTTGACGACTTGATGGCTTTGGCTGTGGTACTGGGCGTTTCGCCGATTACCCTATTGGCTCCGCCCGGCACCAGCGCGAAGGCAGCGGTCACGGCCACCGCGACCGGCAAGCACCCCGCCGAGCTGATTTGGGGGTGGTTGCGGGCCACCGACCCACTGCATGGCAGCGGTCAGAATTTTGTCGAGTTCGCGGTACGAGCAAGGCCCGAGTGGGCGCTGGACACGCTCGGCGAGGAATTGCAGAACCGCAAACAAGCCCACCGGTCCGAGTTGGAACGCAGACGCGCCGCGAAAGAAAAGGGGCACGCCGCGCATGGCAACGATTAGCCGATATAGGACTACGACCGGCGCCACGCTCTATCGCGTGCGCTACCGCACGCCGGACAACCGGCAGACCGACAAGCGCGGGTTTACGTCGAAACGGGACGCCGAACGGTTCGCCGCCACCATTGAAGTCGCCAAGATGCGCGGCGAGTACGTCGCTCCATCTGCGGCCAGAGTGACTGTCGGCGAATTGGGTCCAGCATGGCTGGAACGCCAGCGCGGCCACCTAAAACCTGCCAGCTATGCGGTGATGGAAACCGCGTGGCGCGTGCGGATAAAGCCCCGTTGGGGCGACGTCGCGCTAGGTGACATCAAGCCGTCCATAGTCCAGCGTTGGTTCGCCGATCTGGGCACCGGCGCCGCCGACGTCAAACCCGTCGGCGCAAGCGTGGTGAAGCGAACACATTACGTCCTGTCGAGCATCTTGGCCGACGCAGTCCGCGACAACCTCATCGCGAAGAATCCGACCATAGGCGTAAAGCTCCCCCGCACAGCGCGAAAACGGCCCGTTTACCTGAATCACCAACAGGTTGCGGCGCTGGCGGCGGCGTCTGGTGAGTACGAGGGTCTCCTATTGGCGCTTGCCTACACCGGGTTGCGATGGGGCGAGGTCGTCGGTCTGCGCGTCCGCGACCTAGACATGCTGCGCCGCCGCGTTACCATCGCCGAGAACGCCGTCCAGACAGGCCGAGATGTCTACGTCGGTACCCCAAAGGCCCACAAGCGGCGCACCGTTCCCATCCCCCAGTTTCTACTGCCGCATTTGGCGCGCCAGTGCGAAGAAAAGGACCGAGATGACCTGCTGTGGTCGGGTAGCTGCGGCCAACACCTACGGCGCCCGCACCCGACATCAGGGTGGTTCGCCAAAGCCGTCGCCAAATCCGGTGTGCCGCGCACCACGCCGCATGACCTGCGTCACACCGCTGCGAGCCTCGCCGTCAGTGCTGGTGCCAATGTCAAAGCGGTCCAGAAGATGCTCGGACACGCGTCAGCCGCAATGACGCTCGATATCTACGCGGACCTCTTCGACGATGATCTGGAAGCTGTAGCCACCGCCCTGCATGATGCTCACGTCCGACAATCGACGGCGACGCTTGAGCCTGCCCGTTAAGCCGCAGCCTGTGGATAACTTTCCGATCCAAATGCTGACCATCGAGGCTGTCGGCGTGCGACTCTATAGTCGCGGTTGTTGAGTGGTCTGGGTGGAGCTAGAACACGGAACATCAGCGGAGGCCTCGCCCACCGATGGGCGAGGCCTCCCTTTTTGTTCTTGACGCTCAAGCCCCGTCGAACGAAGTCGATGCAGGTCACAGCTCTGTTGTCGGGCTGTTTCCGTATTGTCAATTGGTAGACGACACCAACCTGCGGATTCGCGCAAAACGATGATTCGGTGGTAAGAATTGCCATATGGTGCAGATCATCTCGGAACGCACCAAAAAAAGGGCGGAGGCCCCAGGCCGCGTGGGCGCGCGACCCGGGAACCTCCGCGAGGCCCACCTCCTATCTGCTGCTACTGGAACGCGGGGCCTAGGCCGTCACTCGGGCGGCCCGAATGAAGTGCCGGTAGGCACACTCACCACCTTTCCGCGCCACGACGGGCGGGAAGGTGGTTTCCTTCTCGAACCAGTTGACCTGGCCATACTGATCCCGCCAGTTTCCGCGCCACGGAACTCGCTGGCCAGTTTTGAAGCTGCCGTTCGGCCCCAGGGGCCGTCTCCTTCGTCTGCTCATAATCACCTCCTCTCATGAATCGCGTTGTGCATCTTGATGATCGGCGGCGGATTCCGCCGACCGATACGGAACCACTGCGGTGCCGCAAGTGCGGCTCCGAGTGGTTCCGTCTGCAGGGTCGACCTAACGACCCTGAAGCCGCGAAGCATGGAGCGGTGACGATGGCGCAGGACGGCCGAATCACCGGATATTCCGGCGTGCCCGTGTGTCTGGATTGCGGGGAGCCGACCTAGCGCGGCCCCTGAGGCAGCACTACTGCATAAAGTCTCGGACACGGAACATCCCGGAGCGGTGGGGACAGTGGCGACTCGCCATGTGCACTCCTCGTTGTAGTGGTTCCAGCAAAGGGTGGAGTGCTCCTTACTCTATCGGTGGGGACCGACGCGAAGGCGTAACACAAGAAGTTGTGTCTGCGTGTCGTGAAACCCCCAGCGAAGCCCCACAACGCACCTCTGCCGACAGCCCGGCGGAGATCCAGGCGATGAATCGTGGGCAAAATGTGGGCAGACAGGGACTCGGCAATCGACCTAACGGCCGTCAGACATCGGACCGGCATTCATAGCGATGGGGAAAATTAAATCCCTGACCAGCAGATTCAGAAGTCCCAGTCCTCGTCCTCGGTGACGACGGCCTTGCCGATCACGTACGACGAGCCGGAACCCGAGAAGAAGTCGTGGTTCTCGTCGGCGTTGGGCGACAGCGCCGACAGGATCGCCGGGTTCACGTCGGTCTCGTCCCGCGGGAACAGCGCCTCGTAGCCCAGGTTCATCAGCGCCTTGTTGGCGTTGTAGCGCAGGAACTTCTTGACGTCCTCGGTCAGCCCCACCTCGTCGTAGAGGTCCTGGGTGTACTCAACCTCGTTGTCGTAGAGCTCGAACAGCAGCTCGTAGGTGTAGTCCTTGAGCTCGGCCCGCTTGGCCTCGTCGACCAGCGCCAGCCCACGCTGGTACTTGTAGCCGATGTAGTAGCCGTGCACGGCCTCGTCGCGGATGATCAGCCGGATCATGTCGGCGGTGTTGGTCAGCTTGGCCCGGCTCGACCAGTACA
>NZ_LZJB01000391.1:0-14043 GCF_001666895.1 Mycobacterium sp. E3298 | reverse complement strand
TGCACCTATCTCACCGAACACGTCGGAATCGACGGCAGCGGCAAGGGCGCCACGGGGTGGTTCGGCGCCAGCCGCGCGACGGTGTATGTCGATCACCCCGTGCACGCCCCCTACGGCCACACGGTCAACATCGACGTGATCAATCCGGAGCTCGGGCCGTCGGCGCGGGTGGCGCTGGAGCTCACCGAGGAGAGCGCCCTGGCGCTCGCCGATGCCATCCGTAGGGCGATCGCCCACGCGCCGGCCGGGCTGGCCGCCAAGGATCAGACATGACCGTCGAGCGTGATTACCCCGAAATGGCCGTCGCGCGCGGCAGGGTCGAGCCTGCACCGCGCCGGGTGCGGGGCTATCTTTCAGACGCGTTGGTCTTCGACACCACCGCGGCGCTCTACGTGTGGGAGGTTCCGTACTACCCGCAGTACTACATACCGCTGGCCGATGTCCGCCCGGAGTTCCTGCGTGACGAGAACCATTCGCAGAAGGTGCAATTCGGCGCATCGCGGCTGTACGCCCTGGAGGGCTCCGGTCGCACTGATCCGTCCGCCGCGCGGGTGTTCGACGCCGACGGCGACGGCCCGGTGGCCGGGACCGTGCGATTCGAATGGAATTCGTTGCGCTGGTTCGAGGAAGACGAGCCGATCTACGGCCACCCGCGGAACCCCTATTCGCGCGTGGACGCGCTGCGGTCGCATCGGCATGTCCGTGTCGAGCTGGATGGAATTGTGCTGGCCGACACCAGGTCTCCCGTCCTGCTCTTTGAAACCGGTTTACCGACAAGGTATTACATCGACCCCACCGATATCTCTTTTGAGCATCTGGAATCGAGCGCGACACAGACGCTGTGTCCGTACAAAGGGGTGACGTCGGGATACTGGTCGGTGCGCTCCGGCGGTGCGCTGCATCCGGACCTGGCCTGGACCTATCACTACCCGTTGCCCGCGGTCGGCCAGATCGCCGGTCTGGTGGCCTTTTACAACGAAAAGCTCGATATCGTCGTCGACGGTGCCGCCTTGCCCCGGCCCAGAACCCAATTCAGCTAGTCGATAAGGTGTGATCTTTCCCTCTTCGCGGGATTGAGCCTGAGAATTTCTTAACTTGGACAATGCTGGGGCGCTGACCGGGCGCGTTAGCGGCTAAAGCGAAATCCGCCGGATGCGCGTTTGCGTCTCTTTCGCTGAGGGTAAGCGACTGCGGTACAGCGTTATTGCGAGCCTGAGCAGAACCTGAGCGCGGGGAGTGACGTAGCTAACGTCGGGGAATTTGGCGCTCTTCGACGCGAATTTTGGCCGGTAAGATCGAAAAACCAGTCGGGTCAGTGCCTTTCGGTGCTGAGATCCTCCTGGGTCCGGAGACCTAATTGTCGCGCAATTTCCGACGATTTTGCCTCCGCGCCGACGACCAGCAAAGGCGGTGCAACGTGAGCGGTGTGAACGGCCGCAAGGCCTTCCCGGACGACCGAGAAGAGCCAAACTTCCGACTCGACGAGGGCTCGGTGGTCCGGATTCCGGTGCGATACGGTCCGATCAGCGATGCCTGCGTAAGCCCCGACGGCAGCCGGCTGATAGTCGCCAACCACGCCCGCGCATCGGTCTCGATCGTCGACACCGATGCGCGCCGGGTGGTGCAGACCGTCACCGGCCTCGGCGAGCCCTCCACGATCGCCCTCAGCGGTGGGACCAACCCGCGCGCCTATGTCAGCACGGCCACCACGGCGTACGACTCCGTCGACGTCGTCGACCTGGTCACCAACGCGTGGGTGGCGACGCATCCGCTGGCCAACACCGTGAGCGACCTTGCCGTGAGTGCCGACGGCAGGTTCGTCTACGCCGGCCGGAACGGCGTCTGCGGAGCCGACGTCACGGTCCTGGACACCACCACCGACGACTTCGAGGTGATCGACCTCGCCACCGCACCGGGGACCACCGTGGACTGTGTCCGCATCGGCCCGGACGGGCGTCACCTCTACGCCGCCACCAACGGCCCGTCGGGCGGCCAACTGGTCGAAGTCGACACTCGGCGCTTGCACATCGCCGGCGCCTACGAGCTCGGGTTACCCATCCGTGACGTCGCACTGAGCGACGACGGCGGTACGGCCTACGTAGCCAGCTGCGGCCCCATTGTGGGCGCTGTGCTCGATGTCATCGACATCCGCACCCGCAAGATCACCGGCACGCGCAAGCTCAGCGAGGTCGCCGGTCCGCTGACCCGCCTCGCGCTCAGCCGCGACGGCCGCCGTGCCTATCTGGTCGGCGACGACCATGTCGCGGTGGTCTGCACGCGCACCCACGACGTCATCGGTGAGATCACGGCGGTCAAGGACCCGTCCTGCGTGGTGGAAAGCCCGGATGGCAGGTACCTCTACATCGGCGACTACTCCGGCGCGGTCACGGTGGCGCCGATCGCCGCGGGGCCGGCCGACGAGTCGACCACCGGGCTGCTCGCGCCGGCGCAGCGGGAACCCGTACTGGCTTAGGGTGATTGCCGACGCCGGCGCCGAACTCGGGCTTAGGGTGGAGGCTGCCGGCGGCCCCTCGCCTCCGGCGCGGCACCCGGCCACCCCGCATCCCGAGGGTTGACATCGGTCGCCGCTGCGCCGAGATCCAAGGGCGGTACCTCGATGGACAGCACCATGCAGGACTTTCCGTTGACGATCACCGCGATCATGCGGCACGGCTGCGGCGTGCACGGCGCTCGCACGGTTGCCACCGCCACCGGCGACGGCTACCGGCGAACCAGCTACCGGGAACTGGGCCGGGACGCCGCGCGGCTGGCGAACGGACTGCGCCGCCTCGGCGTCACCGGGGATCAACGGGTGGCGACGTTCATGTGGAACAACGCCGAACACCTGGCGACCTACCTGGCGGTGCCGTCGATGGGCGCCGTGCTGCACACCCTCAACATCCGCCTCTTCGCCGAGCAGATCGTCTACGTCGCCAACGAGGCCGAAGACCAGGTGGTGCTGGTCGACGCGTCGCTGGCCAAGCTGCTCGCGCCGGTGCTGGGCGACCTCAAGACCGTGCACACCGCGATCGTCGTCGGGGAGGGTGACACCGCGCCGTTCGAGGGTTCGGGCAAGACCGTGCTGCGGTACGCCGACGTGCTCGCTGGCGAGTCCACCGAGTTCGACTGGCCCGACATCGACGAGCAGTCCGCGGCCGCCATGTGCTACACCAGCGGCACCACCGGCAACCCCAAAGGCGTGGTGTACAGCCATCGTTCGAGCTACCTGCACACCATGGCGGCCTGCAGCACCAACGGCATCGGCGTGGGTTCGGTCGACAGCGTGCTGCCGATCGTGCCGATGTTCCACGCCAACGCGTGGGGCCTGCCTTATGCGGCGCTGATGGCCGGCGCCGACCTGGTGTTGCCCGACTGCCATCTGGACGCGCGGTCGCTGATCGGCATGGTGGAACACGAGCGACCGACCGTCGCCGGTGCTGTGCCCACCATCTGGAACGACGTGTTGCATCGCCTGGAGGACGAACCGGACCACGACATGTCGTCGCTGCGGTTGGTGGTCTGTGGGGGATCGGCCGTTCCGCTGTCGTTGATGCGCACGTTCGAGGAGAAGCACGGCGTGCAGATCCGGCAGCTGTGGGGCATGACGGAAACCTCGCCGATGGCCACCATGGCATGGCCGCCGCCGGGCACCCCCGAGGATCAGCACTGGACGTACCGCGCCACCCAGGGGCAACCGGTCTGCGGGGTCGAGATGCGGATCGTCGACGACGACGGCCAGGTGCTGCCCAACGACGGCGAGGCCGTGGGCGAGGTGGAAGTCCGCGGCCCGTGGATCGCCGGCTCCTACTACCTGACGGCCGACGACTCGAAGTTCGATTCCGGTTGGTTGCGCACGGGTGACGTGGGGCGGATCGACGAGCGCGGTTTCGTCACCCTGACCGACCGGGCCAAGGACGTCATCAAGTCCGGCGGCGAGTGGATCTCCTCGGTCGAGCTGGAGAACAGCTTGATCGGGCACCCGCATGTGGTGGAGGCAGCGGTGGTCGGCGTGCCCGACGAGCGTTGGCAGGAACGGCCGTTGGCGGTCGTGGTGGCCAAGGAAGGCGCGACGGTCAGCGCCGAGGACCTGCGAAAGTTCCTCGCGGAGAAGGTGGCTCGTTGGTGGCTGCCCGAGAGGTGGGCGTTCGTCGAGGAGATTCCGCGCACCAGTGTGGGCAAGTACGACAAGAAGGCGATCCGCGCGCGCTACGCCGAGCACGGCTATTGGGTGGTCGAGGCCCGCGACTGAACCCGCCGGCTGGCGCTCGGTACCGTCGAGAACATGTGCCGACTATTCGGGCTCCACGCCGGGACGGACGTTTGCACCGCGACGTTCTGGTTGTTGGACGCCCCCGACAGCCTCGCCGAACAGAGCAGGAGAAACCCGGACGGCACGGGCGTGGGCGTCTTCGACGGGCGCGGCCGGCCGCAGCTGGACAAGCAGCCCATGGCGGCCTGGGAGGACGCGGCGTTCGCTACCGAGGCCCATGACCTGACCGGCACCACGTTCATCGCGCACGTGCGTTACGCGACGACCGGTTCCCTCGACGTCCGTAACACCCACCCGTTCCTGCAGGACGGCCGGATCTTCGCGCACAACGGCGTGGTCGAGGGGCTCGACGTTCTCGACGACCGGCTGCGCGAGGTCGGCACCGGGGATCTGGTTCTCGGCGACACCGACTCCGAGCGGGTGTTCGCATTGATCACCGCCTCGATCCGAGCGCTCGACGGCGACGTCACCGCGGGCCTGACCGTTGCCATGAGGTGGCTCGCGGCCAATGCGCCGATCTATGCGGTGAACGTGCTGCTGAGCACGGCCACCGACATGTGGGCGCTGCGCTACCCCGACACGCACGAGCTCTACATCCTGGACCGCTCCGACGATGCCGCCACCCAGACCCCGGCATTCGACATGCGCACCAACCGCATTCATGCGCGCTCGGAACATCTGTGCACCCGATCGTCGGTGGTGTTCGCCACCGAACGCATGGATGACGACCCCCGCTGGCGCCTGCTCGAGCCGGGCGAGCTGGTCCACGTGGACGCCACGCTGCGCGTCGACCGCCGGCTGATCCTGCCCGGCCCGCCCGCACACCTGCTGCGCCGGGCGGAGCTGAGCGCACCGGTCCAGGAGGCGCAACACGCGTTGCCGGGCGCCCCGCGCTAGCCGACGGCGGCCTGGCAGAGTGGGTGGGCGTGACAACCAGACGAGCCCTAGTCCTGGCCGGTGGGGGGATAGCGGGAATCGCCTGGGAGACAGGCATTTTGCGCGGCATCGCCGACGAGTCACCGGCTGCGGCCGGGCTGCTACTGGATTCCGACGTTCTGGTGGGCACCTCCGCGGGGTCGACGGTCGCCGCGCAAATCGGGAGTGGCGCCCCGCTCGATGAGCTGTTCGACCGGCAGGTCGCCGAGGTGTCCGCCGAGATCGATTCCGGGGTCGACGTCGAAACGATCACCAAAATGTTCCTCAGCGCCTTGGCCGAGCCCTATTCCGACCCGTCGGACCGGACCCGGCAGCAGATGCAGCGGATCGGCGCCGTGGCACTCGCGACCGAAACCGTTGCACCGCCGGTGCGCCGGCGGGTCATCGCGCAGCGCTTGCCATCCCACGACTGGCCCGACCGGGCGCTGCGGATCACCGCAATCGACGTTGACACAGGCGAATTGGCCGTTTTCGATCGCGAGTCCGGCGTCGACCTCGTCGACGCGGTCGCGGCCAGTTGCGCGGTGCCCGGGGCCTGGCCGCCGGTGGCGATCGCCGGCCGGCGCTACATGGACGGCGGGGTGGCCAGCTCGGTCAACCTCGGTGTGGCCGCCGATTGCGGCGCGGCGGTGGTGCTGGTGCCCTCGGGTGCGGACACGCCGTCGCCGTTCGGCGCCGGCCCGGCCGCGGAGATCTCCGCCTTCAGCGGCGCGACGGTCGCGGTGTTCGCCGACTCCGGCTCGCTGGCGGCGTTTGGGCCCAATCCGTTGGATCCCGCCTGCCGCGTCGCGTCGGCGCTGGCCGGCCGCGAGCAGGGCCGCCGCGAAGCCGAAGCCGTCGCGCGCTTCCTCGGGGCCTAACCCGTTGCGGCAGAGCGGTTTCAGTCCTCGATCGGGGGCGGCGCGGCGCGGTCGTTTTCGAAGGCGTCCAACGCCTCATCCGCCAGCGCACGCCCGACGGCGATCACCTCCGCCGCCCGGTGGAACTCCAGGCCCCGGCAGATCGAGCGCGGAACTTCGATCAGCAAGTCGGGCGGGTAGACGGCCAGCGTATGGCGCGCCAGCGCGGCCTGGGCGATGTCGATCGTGCGGTTCATCACCTCGAAGCTGCCCAGTTTCGGGATATCCGGTGCGGCGCCGGCCAATTCACCGGCCACCTCGTCCTCGGCCGCGTTCTCCTCGACGTCCGGGTCGTCCGGCCAGCTTTCCGCGTCGGCGGTGGACCCGCCGAACCTGCCGAGAACGGCCCGCGCGGTCGGCCGGTCGAGCAGCGAGCGGGCGGCCGTGGTGTCGAGCAGCGCCGAGGTGCTGCGCACCATGCGGTTCAGCCATTCGGCGGTGACTCCCGACTCCGCGTCGCGGTTGGCGATCGCCTCGCTGCCGGACAGGCTCACCGCGATGGTCACGTCGGCGTTGACCGCCGAAAGCGGCGCCATCGGCAGCGGGTCCAGGATGCCCCCGTCGGCCAGCAGACGCCCGTCGACCTCGTGCGGGGCGATCACGCCGGGGATGGCGATGGAGGCGCGGATCGCGGTGTCGACCGGCCCGCGCTGAAACCACACCGACTTGCCGGCCACCAGGTCGGTGGCCACCGCGGTGAAGGGGATGGGCAGCTGCTCGATGGCGACCGGGCCGAGGATGTCACGTACCGCGTCGAGGATCTTCTCGGCGCGCATCACCCCCGCCGCGCTGATCGAGAAGTCCAGCAGCCGCAGGATGGTGCGCTGCGTGAGGGACTTCGCCCAGTCGGCGAACTCGTCGCGGCGCCCGGCCGCCTCGAGGCCGCCGACCAGCGCGCCCATCGACGAGCCCGCGATCCCCACGATCTCGTACTCGCGGGCGCGCAGCGCCTCGATCACCCCGATGTGGGCGTAGCCGCGCGCCCCGCCACTGCCCAGCGCCAACGCCACCCGGGTCGGTGACGATCGGCGCGCAACCGCTGCGGCGGGTTCGTCCGGCATCCCTTCATTTTGCGCGGCGGCGCCCGGCCGCACCGGCCGGGTCGGCAGTTTCTTCTAGCCGTGAATTCAATTGCCGGGGGTTGAAAAAGCGCTAGCCGCATTCGTCGTTGGCGGCTGCGCGCGCGGCGGTGAGCACGGCCGCCTGTCGGGCCGGCGTCAGGTCCGCCCACCGGGCGTTCCAGCTGCCCGGGGTGCCCGACGGCGCGGCCTGCAGCATCGCCAAGTAGGGCTCGAACAGCGACTGACCGGTCCTGGGCTGGGCATCCATCCACACTTTCGCGGCGTGACAGGCCTGGTAATACTCTTCCTCGGTCGAATCCGCGGGCACGTCGA
This sequence comes from Mycobacterium sp. E3298, assembly GCF_001666895.1. Lineage (NCBI taxonomy): Bacteria > Bacillati > Actinomycetota > Actinomycetes > Mycobacteriales > Mycobacteriaceae > Mycobacterium > Mycobacterium sp. E3298. The sequence continues at coordinate 6,544 of NZ_LZJB01000391.1, read as the reverse complement.
CCCTGGTCGTCACGCCCCCCGGCGAGAGCCCGACGGCGCCCGGGGGCGCCGCCCCGGGGCCACTGGGAATGCCGGCCGGACGCGTCGACGAGGACGCGGGCCTGCCGCTGGGGTGGTCAGCGGAGCATCCCGTTACGGCCAACAAACCGGCCGCCACGGCGAGCGTGCCGCACAGCAGGGGTCGACGAGCGCACCGGCGCACCGGCCCAATCTATGCAACACTGGCGGCCGTGATGGAGCGCTTCGGATTTTGCGAGTGTTGTCGGCCGTAACACGCCGCCGCCCGTCCGATCCGTTTTCTCTGGAGCTCCCCGATGTCTGTGCCCCTCGCCGCCCCGGCTGCGTTGCGCCCGCGCCACGTCTCGTCCCCATCGTCGGGACCGACCCGCCTGCGGGTGCCCGACCTCATGCACGCCACCGACCAGGCCGCCGACGACGTGCTGAGCGGGCGTTGCGACCACCTGCTGCCCCCGGGCGGGATACCGGAGACGCGGCGCTGGTTCACCCGCATCCACGGTGACGAGGAGCTGGACGTCTGGCTGATCAGCTGGGTGCCCGGCCATCACACCGAACTGCACGACCACGGCGGATCGCTGGGCGCGCTGACCGTGGTGTCCGGCTCGCTCAACGAATTCCGCTGGGACGGCCGCGCCCTGCGGCAGCGGCGGCTGGACGCCGGCGACCAGGCCGGGTTCCCGCTGGGCTGGGTGCACGACGTGGTGTGGGCCCCCCGGCCCGTCGCGGTGGCTGTCTCGGGCTTCGCGGGCGCCGGAGGCGGGGCGGTGCGTCCGTCGCTCAGCGTGCACGCCTATTCGCCGCCCCTGACCGCGATGTCCTACTACGAGGTCACCGGCCGTAATCGCCTGCGCCGCCAGCGCACCGAGCTGACCGATCAACCGGAGGGACCCTGATGAGCCGCATCGACGTTGTGTTGAGATCCGCCCGGCGCCGTTTCCGTCGCCTTCCCGCCGCCGAAGTGCCCGACGCGCTGCGGCGCGGGGCGGTGCTCGTCGACATCCGTCCGCAGGCCCAGCGGTTCCGCGAGGGTGAGATCCCCGGTGCGCTGGTGATCGAGCGCAACGTCTTGGAGTGGCGCTGCGACCCCACCAGCGACGCCAGGCTGCCCGAGGCGGTCGGCGACGACGTCGAATGGGTGATCGTCTGCTCGGAGGGTTATACCTCGAGCCTCGCTGCCGCCGCGCTGCTCGACATCGGCCTGCACCGCGCCACCGACGTCATCGGCGGGTATCACGCCCTCGCGGGTTCGGGTGTGCTGGAACAGCTTTCCGGTGCCGCGCCGGTGGACGCCGGCCCGGGGCTGCTCGCCAACTCCGGCACGCCGGGTCGCCGCTGGCTCTAGCCGGTGGAGGTCGCGTCCGAATGCAGCAGCGGCCGCAGCTTGTCGGTCTTCTCCTGCGACCAGCCGGGCGGTGACAGCACGGCGGCCCAGCCGTCGGCAGCGTCGGCGACGTAGTGGTGGCCGTGTCCCTCGGGCACGTCGACCGCCACCGCCATGTCCGCCGAAACCTGTAGGAACGTCACCACCGGGATCCAGCGCGTCTCGGGCAGCACGTCATAGCCCCGCCGCTCCCGCAGCCAGTCCGGTTCGCTGAACAGCAGGTCGGGTGACCACCAGGCGATCGGATCTGAGGCGTGCTGTAGATAGACCACCCGCGGGTGGTCCCACGGCGAGTTCGGGCGGCCCAAGTTGGTTGGGCGAGCGACGAATCGGACGTTCTTGCCGTCGTTGTAAATCGGCAGCCACTCCGGGGAGCCGGCGTCGCGCGTCGACGTCAGGTCGGTCCAAATGGTGTTCTGGAATGTCGGTCCGCTGAACAGCGCGCCGTCGGTGCGGGCGAGGACGTTGTTGAGGCTCATGAACGGCGCCTCGCCGCCGAACGATCCCAGGCTCTCGCCGAACACGACGAGCTTGGGGCGTTGCGCCTCGGGCATCTGGCGGATGAGTCGGTCGACGGCCTCGAACAACGCCTGCCCGGCGTGGCGGGCGTTCTCCTTGTCCACCAGGAAGGACAGCCAGCTCGGCAGGAACGAATACTGCATGCTGACGATCGCGGTGTTGCCGTTGTACATGTACTCGAGCGCGTCGGCTTCGGCCTCGTTGATCCAGCCGGTGCCGGTGGTTGTCGCTACGGCGACGACGGCACGTTGCAGCCCGCCGGTGCGCTGCAGCTCGCGGGCGGCGAGCTCGGCGGTCGCCGTGATGCCGTCCGCGGAGTTCAGTCCCGCGTAGGCCCGGATCGGTTCGGTGGCCGGCGCGCCGTTGAAGGCGGCGAGCTGGTCGACTCTGGGCCCGGCTTCGACGAAGATGCGGCCTTGGTGCCCAAGGGATTCCCATGACACCAGCGACTCGGGCCCGCCGGAACGCAGCGGCGTCTTGGGCGGCGCCGTGTCGGGGTTCATCTCGTTGTTCGCCGACGCGAAGGTGTTGTTCATGGTGCGCATGGCGAACTTGAGCACCACGCCGTTGAGGAGGGTGATGGTGAGCACCACGAGCAACGCCACCACGATGGTCGCCGACAGCCGAAACGGCGCGATGCGGTCGACCTCACCCACCAGGAAGCGGACCAGCCACCGGATGAACTGGCCGATTTCGACCAAGGTGAACAGCACCACGATCGACAGGCCCGCGGCGACCGGGTAGTCGTACCACTGCAGGTGTGCGACGCCCATCAGGTCACGCACGTTGTCCTGCCAGACGTGAAACCAGATGGCCATCAACACCATTCCGAGCGCGCCGATCGGGATCAGGACCATCCACGCCCACCGCGGCGGCGGGGGACTGTGGTCCTTGGCGCGCATGTAGCGGACCAGCCACACGGCGAAGACGCCCAGCCCGTAGCCGATGGCGCCGGAGATCCCGCTGACCAGGCCCTGGAACAGCGCGCCACGCGGCAGCAGCGACGGCGTCATGGAGAACCAGATGAAGATCAGCCCGACGGTGGTGCCGGTGAACGTGTAATGGCGCACCCACCAGGGCTTTTGGCTCCACCGTAGCCGGCGAGTCGCCGGACCGGCTTCCGGTTCGGCTGCCGGCTCGGCCTCGTCTTCCGGCGCGGTCGTCGCAGAACCCGGCTCGGTCATCGCAGGCCTACCGGTGGGTGAAGTTGGGAGCGCGCTTCTCGATGAACGCCGTCATTCCCTCGGACTGGTCGTCGGTCGCGAAGGTGGAGTGGAAGAGCCGACGTTCGTAGAGAAGTCCCTCGGACAAGGTGGATTCGAACGCGCGGTTGACGGCCTCCTTGGCCATCCGGGTCGCCGAGCGTGACATCTGCGAAATGGTGGTGGCGACGGCCTTGGCCTCGTCGAGCAGGTCGTCGGCCGGCACCACGCGCGAAACCAGGCCGCTGCGTTCGGCTTCGGCGGCGTCGATGGTGCGCCCGGTCAGGATGAGGTCCATGGCCTTGGCCTTGCCGATGGCGCGGGTCAGGCGCTGCGAACCGCCCATGCCGGGCAGCACCCCGAGTTTGATCTCGGGCTGGCCGAACTTCGCCGTGTCGGCGGCGATCAACACGTCGCACATCATGGCGAGCTCGCAGCCGCCGCCCAGCGCATGCCCGGCGACCGCGGCGATCGTCGGGGTGCGCACGGCGGCGAGTTTGGCCCAGGGGGCGAAGAAGTCGGCGCCGAACGCGTCGGCGAACGTCAGGGCGGCCATTTCCTTGATGTCGGCACCGGCGGCGAACGCCTTGGCCGAACCGGTGATGATGATCGCCCCGATGCCGGGGTCGTTGTCGAGTTCCGCTGCGGCGCTGGTGACTTCGTTCATCACCTGGGTGTTCAGCGCGTTGAGCGCCTTGGGCCGGTTCAGGGTGATGGTGCCGACGCGCCCGTCGCGTTCGACCAGGATGGTTTCGTAGCTCTTGGAGGTGGGGTCTGTCATCCAAATCGCCTTTCTAGAAACTCAAGTCGTCGTCGACCGGGGTGAAATACGCCTCGACGTCGGCGGCGGTCACCGCGCCCAGCGTCGCCGGCGACCACTTCGGGTTGCGGTCTTTGTCGATCAGCTGCGCCCGGATGCCTTCCACCAGGTCGTGCGACCGCAGCGACGCCGACGACACCCGATAGTCCTGAACCAGAACGTCTTTCACCGTCTCGAGTTTGGCGGCGCGCCGAACGGCCTCCAGCGTCACCGACAACGAGATCGGCGAGCGGGTGGAGATCAGGTCGGCCGCCTCCGCGGCCGGGCCGCCGTGTCCGCGCAGATTGGCGACGATCTCTTCGACCGTCTCAGCCGCATAGCAATCGTCGATCCAATGACGTTGGGCCGCAAGCTCGCTCGGTGGCGGCTCGACGGCGTGCTTGACCAGGGCGCCCTGCACCCCATCGGCGACGATCGACCGGGTGAACGCCTCGAGATCCGGGTGGGGCACGTAGTGGTCCGCGAACCCCATGGCGATGGCGTCGGCGCCGGAAAACGGCGCCCCGGTCAGCGCCGCGTGCAGCCCCAGCCCGCCGGGCGCCCTCGACAGCAGGAACGCCCCACCCACGTCGGGAACGAAGCCGATGCCGACCTCGGGCATCGCGACCTTCGAGGTGTCGGTCACCACGCGGATGTTCGCGTGTGCGCTGACGCCGACGCCGCCGCCCATCACGATGCCGTCCATCAGCGCCACGTATGGCTTGGAGAAGTCGGCGATCTGGGCGTTGAGCAGATACTCGTCGCGCCAGAACCGCCGCGCCTCGACGCCGTCCTTGCGCGCGCTTTGATAAATGGAGACCACGTCGCCGCCGGCGCACAACCCGCGCTCACCGGCGCCGGAGAGCACGACCGCGCGCACCGCGTCGTCGTCGGCCCAGTCGGTGAGGATCGCGCCGAGCGCGTCCACCATCTGCTGATTGAGCGAGTTGATGGCCTTGGGGCGGTTGAGCGTGATCAGACCGACGTCGCCGTCGATGCGGGTGAGAACCTCGTCGGATTCGTCGGTCACGCCCAAACCTCCCATCGCCGGGTCACCCTCGACGAAAAATCTAGATCGTGACGACCGGCGCCCTACCCGCGGGTAAGGGTTATCTTTAACCCGACGCCAGCAGCAAAGGCTCTGGGCGCCGGAAAATGCCCAGTTCGGCTGGGAACCCGGACGGCACGCTGCTCGTTGAGATTGTGTTCGCACAGCTCGAAGCCAATAGAGAGGATCCGACGGTGCGGGAGACAAGCAACCCGGTATTTCGTTCGCTGCCCAAGCAGCAGGGCGGATACGCGCAATTCGGCACGGGCGCGCCCCCGATGCAGGGCTACGGCTATGGAGCCGACCCCTACGCGGCGCCCTACCCAGCTCCGTACCAGGAGGCCAGGGCTTCGCGTCCGCTGACCATCGACGACGTCGTCACCAAGACCGGCATCACGCTGGCCGTGCTGGCGGTGTCCGCCGTGGTCTCCTACTTCCTGGTGGCGTCCAACCTGGCGCTGGCGATGCCGCTGACAATGATCGGCGCGCTGGGCGGCCTGGGGCTGGTGCTGGTCGCGACGTTCGGCCGCAAGCAGGACAGCCCGGCCATCGTGCTCAGCTACGCCGTGCTCGAGGGGCTCTTCCTGGGCGCCATCTCGTTCGTGTTCGCCAACTTCTCCGTCTCGCACGCCAATGCCGGCGCGTTGATCGGGGAGGCCGTCCTGGGCACCTTCGGGGTGTTCTTCGGCATGCTCGTCGTCTACAAGACGGGGGCCATCCGGGTCACGCCCAAGTTCACCCGGATGCTGGTCGCCGCGATGTTCGGCGTGCTGTTCCTGATGCTCGGCAATTTCGTGCTCGCGATGTTCCACGTCGGCGGCGGTACCGGCCTGGGCCTGCGCAGCGGCGGACCGATCGCCATCATCTTCTCGCTGGTGTGCATCGGGATCGCGGCGTTCAGCTTCCTGATCGACTTCGACGCGGCCGACCAGATGGTGCGCGCCGGGGCGCCGGACAAGGCGGCCTGGGGCATCGCGCTGGGTCTGACCGTGACGCTGGTCTGGCTGTACATCGAGATCCTGCGTCTGCTCAGTTATCTGCAGAACGACTAACCCTCGTCGACGAAAAGACCGGCACGCCAAAGGCGTGCCGGTCTTTTCGTGCCGGGCGTCGAATGTGAACTGACGCCGCCGAGCGTGCGCTCATGGCGGGCCTTCCCGGCGTGTCGCCGCCCTGGGCGCACGCTCGACCGCTAGTGAAGAGCGGTCAGCTGAGCCGCTCGATGATCATCGCCATGCCCTGGCCGCCACCGACACACATGGTCTCCAGGCCGAACGTCTTGTCGTGCGTCTGCAGGTTGTTGATCAACGTGGTCGCGATCCGCGCGCCGGTCATGCCGAAGGGGTGGCCCAGTGCGATCGCCCCGCCGGACACGTTCAGCTTGTCCTCGTCCATGCCCAGCTCGCGGGCCGAGCCCAGCACCTGGACCGCGAAGGCCTCGTTGATCTCGTAGAGGTCGATGTCGTTGATCGACATGCCCGCCCGCGCCAGCGCCTTCTTGGACGCCTCGATCGGACCCAGCCCCATGATCTCCGGCGACAGGCCGCTGACGCCGGTGGACACGATGCGCGCCAGCG
>NZ_LZJB01000390.1:0-536 GCF_001666895.1 Mycobacterium sp. E3298 | reverse complement strand
ACGCAGCCGACTGCAGCTCCGCGGCGATCGCATTCCACGCCGACGCCGCCGTCATCAACGACCCCGACCCCGGACCGGCATAAATCCGCGCCGAATTAACCTCCGGCGGAAGCGCCCCAAAATCAAACACGAATTACTCCTTAACCTTGGCCGCTTGGCTCGGGTATTGACTGACGATAAATCGGTGACGGCGGGTCGCCTGGGCGCCCGACCCCCGCAGCGTGGGCGGCCGCCGGTGCGCGTAGGCCTATGGGTCGTTCCTGCCGCGCGGCGCGGCGTGGAATGCGATCGCCGCGGAGCTGCAGTCGGCTGCGTTGAGTTATCAGAATGTGGTGACTCAGCTGGCCAGTGAGGAGTGGGCGGGCACGGCCTCGGCGGCGATGGCGGCCGCGGCCACCCCGTATGCGGAGTGGCTGGCCAGCACGGCGGCGCAGGCCGAGCAGGCCGCGGTGCAGGCCGCCGCGGCGGCGGCGGCTTATGAGGCGGCGTTCGCCGCGGTGGTGCCACCGCCGGTGATCGCGGCCAACCGGGCGTTG
>NZ_LZJB01000389.1:0-8248 GCF_001666895.1 Mycobacterium sp. E3298 | reverse complement strand
CCGGGGCGCCGCGACTGCGGACGGCGTTTGCCGAGGCGGGCCTCGACGGGATCCGGCCCGCGCAAGCGGTGGCGCTCGTCCCACTGGCTGCCGGCGGGCTGCATGCATCGGATCTGGCCGATCGACTCCGCGTCAGCCGGCAAGCGGTGGCCCAGGCGGTCGCGGGGCTGGAGCGCCATGGCTACGTCACCCGAGCGGCAAACCCGCTCGACGCGCGGGCCCGGATCATCGAGCTGACGCCCCGGGGCCGCCAGGCGCTACGCGTAATGCGTTCCAACGCAGTTGATTTGGAAGGACGGTGGGAGCAGGTCCTGGGCCGGCAGCGGCTGACCGAGCTGCGCGAGACCTTACAACTGCTGCTTGCCGACCACAACGAGACGGCCGGGGACTGACGCCGGCCGGAAATTCCCGTGTCTAGATCGTCGCCGACGGCCTACGCTCGACCCAAGACAGTGAACAGGAGTCCACGTGCCCATCTTCATGGTCGAGCGCAACTTTGCCGAGGAACTGGAACCCGGCCTCGAGGTCGCGGACGGCATCAACCGGATCAACGACCAGGAGGGCGTTCGCTGGATGTACTCGTTCCTGTCGGCGGACAAACGGAAGACCTACTGTCTGTACGAGGCGCCGTCGCCCGAGGCCATCCGGGCCGCGGCCGCGCGCGCCGGTCTGCCCGCCGACTCCGTGGTCGAGGTGAGGGACCGGCTGATGCCGGACGGCGCCCTGTCCGACATCTGAGTGCGCTACCCGAGCAGTTCGTGATCGGCCGCGTACATCGCCGCCTGCGTGCGGTTCGCGGCGCCCGTTTTGATCAGGATGTTGCGCACGTGGTTGGCCGCGGTGTTGGTGCTGATGAAAAGGCGTTCTCCGATCGCGCGATTGCTCAGCCCCTCGGCGAGCAACCGGAGCACCTCGACCTCCCGTTCGGTCAGGCCGTCCGGACCCAGGGAACCGGCGGTCAGCACCGAATCCGCCAAGTCCACAACCCGGGTCTGGCCGATCGCACCGGCGATAACGCGGGCCTCCTCCGCGAGGGACCGGGCGGCTTCGGCGCGACCGCACGACGCGGCGAACAACGCGTGTCGGGCCAGCGTCTCGCTGATATGGACCACCGAGCCCATCCGGCGGTCCATCTCGATTGCCGCGGCGAAGTGCCGCTCGGCCGCGGCGCCGTCCCCACAAAGCGCCGCGATGCGGGCCAGGTATCGGTCCGCGCTGCCGAACAGCGCGACGAATTGCCCGGCTACCAAGTTCTTTCCGACATAACGCATGACGAACGGGCGCAGCGCGTGGACCGCTTCACGGTGGGACAGCTCCAGTGCCGCCTCGACCATGAACACCAGCTCCATCGGCCACTGCGCATCCTCGAGGCGGTCACCCAGGTTGCGGTTGACCAGTTGGTTGAGCGCACGGGTCATGCCACGTTCGCACTTGAGCTCGGTGTAAAGGGCGAGCAGCCCGGGCACCCAGCGGCCGGTGAACGTTTCACTGCCGTCGATGAATTCGCCGAACCTCTTCAGATCGCCGGTCTCGCGGCGGATCATGAACATCTGTACCCCGTTGGACCCCTCGGTGTCGTCCGCACCGAACAAATCCCCTGTGCGCAAGGCGATATCGGCCCATCGTTCTGCACCGGCGAAGTCACCGCGCAGATAGGCCAGCGCTTGCTCGATGCACGCGCCGACGAAGCCGAAGGCGGGTTGTCCGCAGGTCTGCGCCGCTCGCCGCATGTCGGCGGTCGCGGCCGCAAGGCCGTCGGGCCGGCCTGCCAAGTAGCTGACCATGGCGTGAAAGTGTGACGCCGCACCCAGCGATTCGTAGTCGCGGCGCGACATCGCCATGCGCGACACCTCGGCCGCGCGCTGCGCCTGGATTTCGCTCATCTCGGGGGTAAGGCCTTGCCACAGACTGGTTTTCAGCGTGTGCAGGAGCACCGCCGCATCCTCGATGGCCCGTGCGCGCTCGATCGCATCGGCGCCGACCTCACGGGCCCGGGCCGCCTCGCCCGCGAAAGCCAGCGCGCGGCCGAAGCTGCCGAGTGCCCCCACATAGCGTGGGTCCTCGGCCGGCAATCCGCATGTTTCCAGAGCCGCCGCCAGCAAGTCCGCCGCCTTCGAATTCGACTGCCCGGGGCGCCAATTGGCTTCCTCGTAGCCGACGGCGGCCTCCAGCCGCATCAGCGGGTCGTCCATCCCGCCGATGCGTTCGTAGATGGTCCGCGCCCGCGCGAACGAGCCCCCGCGCACGTGGTTGGCGGCCGCGTCGAGGTGCAGTCTGGCCCGGTCGGTGAGGTTGAGTTCGGGAAGCGACGCCGCCCGCTCGAACCACTTCGCCGCATCCTCGTAGGCCAGGCTCTGTTCGGCCATCCGGGCCGCCTGGCGCGCGTATCGCAACGCCTGCTCGTGGTAACCCAGGACGTGCGCCACCAGAAAGTGGTTGGCCAGGCGCGGCACGAGCGACGGGTCGGCGCGTCCCTCGAGCGCTTCGGCGGCGCGCGCGTGCATGATCCGCAGCCGCGACGCGGCCATCCCGCCCAGCACCGATTCGCGGGTCAGCGCGTGCACGAACGCGAATTCGCCGTCGGAGTCGTGGACCGCGCGGACCAGGCCGACGGCCTCGGCCGAATCGATCGCCGCCAGCGTCGCGCCGACCTCCGTCTCGCACGTCGAGATGAGCGCGGGCAGATCGAACGTCTGGCCCAAGACCGCGGCCTGCTCGATCACCGCCCGCACGGCGGTCCCCAGCCCGGCAAGGCGGCGGGCGATCGCATCCCCGATCGACGCGGGAACCGTCTGCTGCGTGCTCAAAGTGGCAAGCCCACCGCGGATTTCGAGGTCGTTGACCAGTTCGGTGAGGAAGAACGGGTTCCCGCCGGTCCGCTCGCGCAGTAGGGCGGCGGCCGTGCGCGCCGACGCCGGGGCCAGCTGCTGGGTTCGGGCCACGAACTCGGCGATGGCCTCGGTGTCCAGCCCCGCCAGGTCCAGGCGCCGCACCCCGTCGAACCGGTGCAGTTCGGCCAGCCGGGTCGCCAGTTCATCGGATCGGTCGGGCTCGGTCGTGCGGAAGGTGACCACGACCAGCACCCGTGCGTCGGCGCAGCCGATCAATACATGCTCGAGCAGCGCGAGGGTGGGGAGCTGTGCCCAGTGCAGGTCGTCGAGGATCAACGCGACCGGGCGATCGGCCGCCAGACGCCGCAGGTATCCGGTCAACGCGTCGAAGAGGGCCTGTCTCGCCGATCCGACGTCCGGCGCCGTGCCGTCACCGGAGAGGTGCCGGTCCACGTGCGGTGACAGCCGCCGCAGTTGCGGGCCTATTTCGCCCAACGGCTCCGCCATCGACCCCGGCGGACCGGCGATCAGCAGCCGATCAAGCGCTTCAGCGAAGGGCGCGTAAGGCAGATCCTCGTCGGCGCTCGAGCTTCCCACGAGCACCGCGACGTCGTGTTCGAACAGCGTCCCGGCCACCTCCGCGGCCAGGCGCGTCTTACCGGCTCCGGGCTCACCGCCGATGAAGACCGCCTGGCGGTTGCCCGCCTCGACCCGCTCCCAGGCGTGCTCGAACACCGCGAGTTCCGCGTCACGGCCCACGAGCGGGCCGCGGCGACGAGCGATGAGTTCGGCCGGGAGCGGGGGCGGCACCCACTGCGCCATGCAAACAAGGTAACCACGGTGATGTGGGCGGGTCGATAGTCAGATGTGACTATCGTGGAATGCCTCGGAAATGCTCGGTTGTGGTCATGACGCGCGGCTCGCCGGCCTCGTAACGTCGCGGCATCAACACCCGCGAGCAAACAAGGAGGTGTGAGCGATGAGCCTCACAACCGCAACCGATGATTTCCGGGCCCGGCTCGGCTCGCAGGTGATCCTGCCGGACGATCCCGCCTACGACGACGCGCGCGCGCTGCACAACGCCATGATCGACAAGCGGCCGGCGGTGATCGCCCGCTGCCAATCGGCCGGCGACATCGCGGGCGCGCTCGAATTCGCCCGGAGCTCGAACCTGCCGGTAGCCGTCCGCGGCGGCGGCCACAACGGACCCGGGTTCGGTTCGGTCGACGGCGGCCTCGTCATCGATCTGTCGCTGATGAACCGCGTCGACGTCGACCCCGAACGGCGCACCGCCCGGGTGCAAGGCGGCGCGACGTGGGCGCAGGTCGACGGCGCCACGCACGCTCATGGTCTGGCGACGCCGACCGGCATCATCTCGACCACCGGTGTCGGCGGCCTGACCCTCGGCGGCGGCCACGGGTACCTCACCCGCAAGCACGGCCTCACGATCGACAACCTGTTGGAGGCCGAAGTGGTGCTGGCCGACGGCAACGTGGTGACGGCATCGGAATCCGAGCATCCCGACCTGTTCTGGGCGCTGCGCGGTGGCGGGGGGAACTTCGGCGTGGTCACCTCGTTCACGTTCCGCCTGCACCCGGTCCACACGGTGATCTGCGGCCCCACGGCGTGGCCCTCGTCGCACACCGCCGACATCCTGTCGTGGTACCGGGACTTCATGCCCGCGCAAGACGAGGACCTGTACGGATTCTTCGCGGCCATGACGGTCCCGCCGGTGGCGCCGTTCCCCGAGGCGTTCCACCTGCACAAGGCCTGCGCCGTGATGTGGTGCTACACGGGTGATCCCGCGGGCGCCGAAGAAGCGTTCGCGCCGATCCGCCAGATGGAACCCGCCTTCGACGGCCTGGGCGCCGCCCCCTACCCGGCGCTGCAGTCGACCTTTGATGGCCTGTATCCCAAAGGGCTGCAATGGTATTGGCGCGGCGACTTCGTCCGCACCCTCCCCGACGCATCGGTCGAGGTCCACGCCCGCTTCGCCGAGGAGCTGCCGACCATGCACTCCACGATGCACCTGTACCCCATCGACGGTGCGGTGCACCGCGTCGGCCAGACGGACACCGCGTGGGCGTACCGGGACGTGAACTTCTCGCAGGTGATCGCGGGGGTCGACCCGGACCCGGCTAACGCGGAGCTGTTGAAACGCTGGACCGTCGACTACTGGGACGCAACGCACCCGTACTCGGCAGGCGGTGCCTACGTGAACTTCATGATGGACGAGGGCCAGGAGCGGGTGCGGGCGACCTATGGCCCGAATTACCAGCGGCTCACCGAGATCAAGGCGCAATACGACCCGGACAACGTCTTCCACATCAACCAGAACATCCGGCCCGCGAGGTAGCGCGGCACTTCTAGCGGAAGGCACCTCTTGATCAGTCGGGACGTCGACGCCGACGCGGTGGCCGACTTGGCGGTGTCTCCACCCCGAGCCGCGTTGGCCGCGACCGTTGACGACGAAATTCATGTCCTGCCCGTGCATGTGAGCCTGGAGACCCCCGCCGACCCCACGCGATCGCCGCGCGTCGTCCGGGTCCCGGATGGCGGCCCAGATCTCGCCGGACGCAACGTGGTTGTGCTCGCCGACGACGGACCGCAGTGGTTTCGGCTGCGTTCGTTGACCGTCAGAGGAATGGCCGAGGCGATGGGTGCTCGCGCATATCGGATCGTGCCAGATCGGATCGTGGCCTGGGACTACGGTTCGCTTCGCGAGGTACCGGCGTCGCGCGTGCCTTCGGACCGGCGGAATGCGTTTTCTGGGGTTGACCAGACGAACGGTATCAGCCCCCTGAGGTCCCCGGAACTTACTGCGGCGCTGAAAGATTCGCGGGTCGTGGTGGTCGCCACCCGGTCAAGGAAGGGCACGCCATTCGCGGTTCCGCTGTGGCTCGTTCCGCACGGCGGCCGCATCTATGCGACGACGTCGGCGTCGTCGTGGACGGTGGGGAATGTGATTGCCACGTCGGAAGTGGCCTTATTGTTCGGCGGTGAGCGCACGGGCGACCCCGGCCGGCTCCTCGTGCGAGGACATGCCCGTGCGGTCCTCGGGGCGCCGCCGCCCGTAGTGATCGCCCGGATCGCTTGGCGCTACTACCTGAAACCGGAGTTCGCGGCAGTCGAGCTGATGCATGCACGCCTGTGGGCGCTGCGACTGCGGTACTACCTCCAGTCGCGGGCCGCGTACGTTGTGATCACGCCCGAGGCGGCGACTGGAGGCCGGGTGCCGTAGGCGACACGAGCGGGGAAGCAAGCCGCCGGGCGCGGGGCGTCGCGCCGGATTATCGTCATCCCATGGATGATCCGCAGGTCTACCGCCGTCTCGCCCTGCTGGAGCAGCAGGTGCGCCTGCTGTCCGAAAGGCTCGAGCTCCCGTGCCCGACGTTCGGCAGCAACGCGGGCGCCACCGCGCCGGGCGCATTCGAGAACGGTGTGCCCGCGGAAGTCGTCGGCCTCGCCCGGTCCGGCAACAAGATCGCCGCGATCAAGCTGTACCGGGAGCTGACCGGCGCGGGCCTGCGCGAGGCGAAGGAAGTCGTCGACCCGCTTTAGGGCATCGACCGAGGTGATGCGACCTCGAAACGGTGGGGGGAAGGGCCGGTAGCCTCATCGCCCGCGGCGCGATGGAGGACAACGAGATGCCCGAGGGCGTGCAACGCGGATTACGCTCGGGCGCAAACGGATTCGTGGAGTTCGGCAGGCACGAAAGCGCCATCGGGCATTTTCATGCCCCGCTTGATGGGCGCCTCGCCGTGATCGCCGGGCGCTAGGGCGTCTTGAGAAAGACGTCGTTGAGCGTGACGGTGCGCAGGTTGCGCGAGCGGATGACGTCGACCAGCTGCGGATAGACGTGGGTCACCGGCGGGTGATTGAGGTGTCCGATGACGATGGCCTGCGGGGTGAAGTACTGATCCGCCATCTGGACGATGTATTCCTCGGTGATCAACGTCGAATCCGACAGCGACCCCGACCACAACGTCGGCACCGTATAGCCCAGGTCGGCGGCGATGGCGTCGACGACTGCGTTGCGCTTCGCGTACGGCGGGCGCCAATACGGCTTTGCCCCGACCCCGTACGTCTTCTTGAGGAACTCGTCGTTGCGGGTGAGCTGCTGGGCGATCTGGTCCTTCGGCAGCGTCGTCAGATCGGGGTGCGACCACGTGTGGTTGCCGAGTTGGATCTGCCCGCTGTCGACCAAGGGCCGCAGCATGTCCGCGTTCTCGGTCCAGGAGTCATAGGTGCCGTTGACGAAGTAGGTCAGTCGCACACCGGTGTCTTTGGCGAACTGCGTGTAGGCGCGCACCACCTCGCTGTTGACGCCGTCATCGACGGTCAGCGCGAGCAGGTCGCCGTCGCCGGGAATCTTCGTCAGCGCGCCCCCGCCGGGCAGCGGGATGCGCGCGCTCGACGGCGGCGGCGGCAACAGGGCCGCCGGGGCGGCGGGTCCCGAAGTCGCCGCGGAATCCGCGGGTACGTCCGCGAAGGTTCGCGGCTGCGGGTCCACCACCAACCGCGCGGCGCCCACGCCGGCGACGACCGACGCGGCGAGCGAACCCAGGAACTGACGGCGATTCATCGCCGGCAGACGAAGGCCCGGAGCGAAGGCGCCCGACTGAACCCGTCGGTGGCTGCGCCGCGGCGCGGGCCGGGCCGACCCCCGGAGGGGTCGTCCGTCGCGCAGAAAATCCTCAGCCATCAGCAGCGAACCGTACCACTACCAGGGCGAACATTTCGGAGGCGTTACGGGAGGGCCACCTGTGAATTTTGTGATCAGTGTGGTTCACCGCCGCCGTGCTGGGGCAGCTGTACCGGCTCGGCCGCGGGCGTCCCCAGCGTGGAGGCCAGCCAGGGCAGCGCGGCTGCGAACGCCTGGGCGGCAAACGGCCAGTCATGCTTGCCCGGCTGACTGACCACGGCGCACGAGATGCCGTTGGCCGAGGCGGCCCCGCAGAGCGCGTTGGCGGCGGCGTCCTGGCCTTCCGGGTTGGCGGCGGGGTCGGTGCCGGCGGCGCCGGAGGTGGGGTTGGCTTCCTCGGCGACATTGCGCGGTTCGGACGACCCCGGGACGTCGAACCACCCCGACAGTCCGGTGTACCGACCATGCCGCGCGATCACCGTGAGCGGGTCGAAGCCGGCCCAGGCGGTTCGGTTGCCGTCGAACAGCTTGGCAATCGTTTGATCCCTGGGGCCCACGTTGGGGCTGCGGTCACCGGCGATGTCGACGAACGCGCTGAACAATTCGGGGTGCATCACGGCCAGGTCGACCGCGCAGGTGCCGCCCATCGACCATCCGGCGACGCCCCAGTTGGCTCGATCGGCGCTGACGGCGAAGTTCGACAACGACACCGAGTGCGTCAACGGCAGCCGCGGCAACGCCGCCGACCACCTGACCAAGGACGTCGTGCCGT
>NZ_LZJB01000388.1:0-10612 GCF_001666895.1 Mycobacterium sp. E3298 | reverse complement strand
AACAATGCGCCCAAAAGGCGATCAGCACTACCGGTAGGTGGCCACCGGGTGGCAGGCTCAACTCAGGAAGGGACTGAACAGAGTCCCAATGGAACAAGCTGAGGCCAGACCGTTACGGCTCAAGCAACGGGCCGTGGCTCGAGGTTTCCCACACCTCAGTCCCTCCCGCCAACCACCTGCCACGCGACGCGGTGCACGAGTTGCCCCTCACGGATGGGCGACGAGATAGGTTTCGTTGCCCAGGCCGGCGGTGAGCTCGTCGACGTCGAAGGGCCGGTCGAGTCGGGCGTGCAACGCCTTCGGGTCGACCAGCATGCCGATCTCGGCGGTTTGCCGGGCGAACATCCGCCCCACGAACGGGTAGATGCGGCGCATGATCACCCGCTCGCCGGCGGTGCAGCGCGAGGCGCAGTAGCCGACGTGGCCGATCTCGTCGGTGAGAATTTCGCGGTAGAGCAGTTCGATTCGCGCGCAGACTTCCGGTTCGTCGGCGAACAGTTCTGTGCCGGCGCGGCGTAACTCGTCGAACATGATGCAGCCCGCCATCTCGCCGGCGCCGACGAACGCAAAGCCCAGCCTTTGCGGCATGAACACGCCGGTTTTGACGAACTGGCGCATGACGAACGGGGGAGGGGCGACTTGGAACGTCAGGTCGAAGACGTCGAGCGCGTACGCGAGCAGCCGGGTGTGGTAGTGCTCTTCCAGTTCGAGGTAGACGCTTTCGGGCGGCGCATCGTGACCGCTGTTGCGCCCGTAGGTTTCGCCGAGCCCCACGCCGAACCGCTCGGCCTGATTCAGCTTGGCCGTCGCCAGCAGGAACAGCATCTTGCGATCCAGGCCTGCCTCGGGCCGCCGGCGGCGCAGGTTGCGCAGGAACGTCTGTTGATCGATCGGGTGGGCCGACCGGACGGGGTTCGCTTCGAGTTGACCGAAGAACTGCTCGCGCTTCGCCAATCGTCGGTTGAGTAGGTCGGCCTCGCCGTCGCGCCTAGCGAGGAAATCGCGATACCCCTCGATGCTCGTGCTGTTCATCGTTTCTCCATTCCGTTGACACTCGTTGATACGTAACGACTTAACAGCGCAGGGTCGTGTGATCCAACGGCGAGCAGCGCAAAGAGCCCGGTGAGAAAGAACATCGCCAGTTCCGTTACGTCCGCGTCGGACGAGACTTGCCCCGCGTCTTGCGCACGGCCGATCACGCCCGCCAGGAACTGTGCGATTGGGTGCTGCGCCAGCTCCTCTTCAACGGGACGCGATGGCGAGAAATGCAGACCGAGCATGTCGCGGAAAACGCCTGCACCCAAACGATTTTCGGCGTCGAGTATCCGCGATACGACGTCCGACAGGACAGTGGCCAAATCGCCCTTGGCGTCGCCGAGTTCGCCAATTATCCGCCTCTCCTCGGCGCGCTCCAGCTCGGCGAGCACGTGCTCCTTCGTCGGGAAGTGGAAATAGAACGTTCCCCGCACCACGCCCGCCGCGGCGGCGATGGCGCTGACATCGGCCGCGGCCAAGCCGCGCTGCCCGATCTCGCCCAGCGCGGCGTCGAACAGGCGCGCCCGCGTTTCGAGTCGCCGGGCCTCCCGGACGCCACCGGGTGGAGTTTCGGTCACGGAGGAGGCGGGCGATGACCCCATCGACGCACCCTACGTCTTTGGCTGACGACCGTCAATGACGACCGTCAGCGAATGGTACGCGGCGTCGTTCACCGTTCCAGCGCGCGGCGAGCGACCCCCCAGGGCAACCGGTCGGGTGATCTCCCCGCCGCGTGCGCCTCCGGCAACCCGGACGACGTGGCGGCGCGCGCCCGGTTGGAGGCGAACATCGTTGTGGGCCAACACCTCGAGCGGGCCTCGAACCTCACGGCCGCGGACGTGGGGAAGTGGCTGCCCAGCCTGCTGCCGCACCGCCCCGAACGACCGGAACTCGCCTGCGAGTGAGCGCGATTGCCCATGACGCGGCGCGGGTACTGATCCTTGCGACAAGCCATCAACCGAAAGGACCGAATGGCGCCGCGCGAGGACGATTCCATCGACGAGCTGTTGCAGGAACTGCTGTGGGCCTACGGGCCGTGCGGCCAGGAAGCCGACGTCCGCGCCGTGTGTGCCCGAGAACTCCGTCCCGTCGTTGACGACATGTGGACCGACGACGCCGGCAACCTGATCGGCTACATCGGTGCCGAGCCCCCCGCCGAGGGCGCCGGGCACGGGCACCGGCACCGGGTGTCCTCGCCGGCCGAGCCCGGCGTCGCGACGCGGGTCATGGCGCACATGGACGAACTGTCCATGCTCGTCAAGCGGGTGGAAGCGGACGGGACGCTGCACCTGACGCAGCTCGGGACGATGTACCCGGGCAACTTCGGCCTCGGTCCGGTCGCCGTGCTCGGCGAGAACGCCACGCTGACCGCGGTCCTCACACTGGGCTCCGAACACACCACCCAGGAGAGCCAGCGGATCTGGCAGACCAAGCCCGACCAGGGCGACAAGGCGCTGGACTGGGACCACGTCTACGTCTTCACCGGCCGCAGCCCCGACGAGTTGGAAGCCGCGGGGGTGCGCCCGGGCACGCGGGTGTGCGTCGACCGCAGCAAGCGGACCCTGGTCGAAATCGGCGACTATCTGGGCTGCTACTTCCTCGACGATCGCGCCGCGGTGACCGCCCTGCTGCGCGCCGCTCGCGTGCTGCGCGAGCGCGGCCAACGACCCGTCGACGACGTCTATCTCGCGTTCACCACCAACGAAGAGATCGGCGGGGTGGGGGGCACCTACGCCAGCGGATCGCTGCCCGGCACCCTGACCCTCGCGCTCGAGGTCGGCCCGACCGAGCGCGAGTACGGCACCAAAGTCAGCGGCGGCCCGATCATCGGCTATAGCGACGCGCTGTGCGTCTACGACAAGGACGTCGCCGACCGGCTGACGGGCATCGCCAACGACTTGGGCCTGTCGCCGCAGGGGGCGGTGCTGGGCGCCTTTGAGTCGGACGCGTCGCACTCCAAGGCCAACGGTCTGACGCCGCGCGCGGGCCTGCTATGTCTGCCCACGCTGAGCACCCACGGTTACGAAGTCATGCTCCGCAGTGCGATCGACGACATGGCGGCGATCGTCGTGGAGTTCGTCATGCAGCCGGGAGCGCACGCGCGCGGCGAACCCTAATGCCGTCCCAAAATTTGCCTGAACATTGCCTAAGAGCCGCGTGGCGGCACCCGGCGCGCCGTTCTGACGGCCCTACGGTCGACGGATGAACGTTGACTACTACCTGCAGAAGGTGCCGGTTGAGTCGGTGCGGCCCGGGTTCTCGCTCGCGATCGATCGGGGCGGCGACTATCGCCTGTTCCGGGTGGAATGCACGCAGATGACGCAGCGCAGCGGCCGGCCGGTGATGTTCACGCTCACCTCGGAGCCCGTCGACGGCGGCGAACCCTGGGTATTGGAGTGCGAGGCGGGAACGCCGGTCGTCCGGGTGCTCGGCGTGGGCAAGGTGGCGTCCTAGCTCTCGGGCTTAGCGGCGACGACGAACTGCAACGCGCGCTGGGTCTGCTGCTCGACGTCGACCAGGCCGGCCGAGGCGAACAGCTCGACGAAGGCGTGCCGGTCGAACATGGTCAGCCCGATGACGCGCGCGCCGCTGGTCATCGCGTACCGGATCGCGGGCAGGTCGGGCGTGTAGCTGGTCAGGATCGCGATCCGCCCCCCGGGCCGAAGCACCCGCACCATTTCGCGTGCCACACCGAACGGCTCGGGCATCAGATACAGCGCGCCGAAGCAGCAGACCGCGTCGAAAGTCTCGTCGGCGAACGGCAGCGCGCGAGCGTCGCCGCGGACATAACAGGTGCGCGGGGCGCTGTTGTCCAAGACGGCGCGCGTCAGCATCGGCTCGGAGATGTCGAAGCCGACGGCCAGCCCGCCGTCCGATAGTTGTGCGGCCAGGGAACCCGTGAAATTGCCTGGGCCACAGGCGACATCGAGCAATCTGTCTGCGCCGGACAGCTTCAGCGCCGATGCCGCGCGCCGCTGCTCCGCGCCGGTGGTGACGCCGCTGGCGACGTAGAAGGCGGCCGGCCGCCACAGCCGCTCGTAGATTGTCGCGACGAGAGGGCTGTTCATGGCGCGCTGGGCGAACGTCGGGGCCGGCGAAGTCGTCGACTCGCCCAGTACGTCGAGGAAACCGTGCCGCAGCGTGGCGGTCTCGGTGAGGAGGCCGCGGGTCAATTCGACTGCATCCTGGCTCATTTCATGGCTTTCGTGAAGGCGTGGACGGGTGGGCACAATCCGCAGGTGAATCCCGATTTTTCTGCCGATCCGGCTGCTACGCTAGGGCTCTTCCGAAGAGATCGATGCATTGGGGTTGGCACGTGGCGCACATTTCGCCGACGATCGCGGGACGCGCGTCGGCCGGCTGAGCGGATATACGTCGACAGTGAATCCCCTGCCCCGGCCAAGAATCCGTGCCCGCGCGCCGCTGCGGATCTCGTTCGCTGGGGGCGGCACGGACGTACCGCCGTTCCCGACCACCGAGGGCGGCTGCGTCCTGTCGGCGACCATCGACCGCTACGCGCAGGGTTCGCTTTCCCCGCGGACCGATCGCAGGGTCACGATCGAGTCGGTGGACTTCAAGACCACCCACGAGATGACGCTCGACAGCGAGATCCTCTACGACGGCAGCCTGGATCTGATCAAGGCCGCTGTGCGCAGGTTCGGCAAGGACGGCACGGACGGCTACGACCTGGTGCTGCGGTCGAGCGCACCGCCGGGTTCGGGGCTGGGCTCGTCGTCGACGATGATGGTTGCCCTCACCGGCCTGCTCGCCGAGCACTACCGCGTCCCGATGGGCGAATACGAGACCGCGCAGCTGGCGTGCGCCATCGAGCGTGAGGACCTGGGCATCACGGGCGGCATGCAGGACATGTACGCCGCGACGTTCGGGGGATTCAACTTCATCGAGTTCACCGACCGCGTGATCGTCAACCCGCTGCGCATCCGCGAGGAGACCGCGTTCGAGCTGGAACTCAGCCTGCTGCTGTGCTTTACGGGCATCACGCGGGATTCCGCGCGGGTGATCGAGGACCAGACGCGGCGCGCCACCACGGGCGCGGACGACACCCTGGCGGGACTGCGGGCGCAGAAGGAGTTGGCGGTCGCCATGAAGGCCGCCCTGCTGACGAACAAGCTGAACGATTTCGGCGCGTTGCTCGGCGAGGCGTGGACGCAGAAGAAGCGCATGTCGCCCTACATCACCAACGAACGCATCGACGAGCTCTACGACCTGGCCCTGCGCAACGGTGCACTCGGCGGCAAGATCACCGGGGCCGGCGGCGGCGGTTACATCCTGCTGTTCTGCGACTTCGCGAAGAAACACCGCCTCATCGAATCCCTCGAGTCGGCCGGAGCGACCATCACCGAATTCGCCTTCGAGAGCAAAGGACTCACGACATGGCAGGCATGAGCAGCTCGGATGTCGTCGCCCCGAGCGTCGAGCTGGTCCAGGCGCGGTTGGCGGACACGATCGCCGTCAAGCAGCAAATGCTCTCGGGCGCCATCGCCGCGCAGACCGTCGAGATCGCGCGGCTGATGATCTCCTCGCTTCGCTCCGGCGGGAAGGTGATCTTTTTCGGCAACGGCGGATCCGCGCAAGACGCGGGGCATCTGGCCGCAGAACTGATGGGCCGCTTCGCGTTTGACCGACCCGGTCTGGCGGCGATCAGCCTGCCGGACGCCACCGCGGCGATGACAGCGATCGGCAACGACTACTCCTACGACGAGGTGTTCGCCCGCCAGGTGCTCGCCGCCGGCCGCGCGGGCGACGTGGTGGTCGGCCTCACCACCTCGGGCAACTCACCGAACGTCGTTCGCGCGCTAGAGGCGGCCGCCGACGCCGGGATGGCGACCGTCGCGCTCACCGGTGCGCGCGGCGGCAAGGTGGCCGACGTCGCCGCGCTGTGCATCCGGGTGCCCAGCGACAACACCGGCCGCGTCCAGGAGGCATGCCTGCACCTCGGTCACTCGATCTGCGAGATGGTCGAAGCGGCGCTGTTTGACCGGCCCTCCTGAGACCGACCGGATGCCCGATCTGCGCAACGTCCGTACCGTCTTCCTGGACCGGGACGGGACGATCAACGTCAAGGCCGCCGACGGCGAGTACGTCAGGTCGCCAGAAGAGCTGGTGCTATTGCCCGGCGCCGCCCGCGCGGTGGCCGCGTTGAACGCGGCGGGCCTGCGCACCGTCTTGGTGACGAATCAGCGCTGGCTGTCCGAACCGGCTGCGGAGGCCGCGCGTTTCGCCGCCGTCCAGGACCGGCTGGAACACCTGCTGGCGGACGAGGGCGCCCGCCTCGACGCCGAGTACCACTGCCCGCACGCGGCGGCCAGCTGCGACTGCCGCAAGCCCGGGGCGGGCATGTTGTTGCGCGCGGCGCGCGAGCACGGATTCGCGTTGGCCGAGTCGGTGATGATCGGCGACAGCGAGACCGACGTGCTGGCCGGCCGGGCGGCCGGCGCGGCGACCGTCCTGCTGCGCCCCGGCGGGGGACACGCTCACGGCGCCGACGTCGTGGTCGACGACCTCGCCGCCGCCGTGCGAATCATCTTGAGCGCGAAGGAATCTAGTCCCGCCTAAACCGTTGCGCCGCAGAGCGAATCACCAATGCCAGCGCAAACGGTAGATCGTCCCGCAGGTACCGGCGGGCGAGCCGGCGCGGCTCGAGCGCCAGCCGGTGCACCCACTCGAAGCCCAGCCGTTGCAGCACGGGGGACGCCCGGCGGACGATCCCGGCGGTCATCGCGATGCCGCCACCGCAGGCGAGACACCAGGCGCCGGGCAGCTCCGCGCGCAGCAATTCGATGAGCCGTTCCTGCCTGGGAAAGCCCAGGCCGACGAAGACCAGGTCGGGAGCGGCGGCCACGACGGCCGCCACGGCGCGCCGCGCCCCCTCCTCCGTCTGATCGAAGCCGAAGGGCGGCGAGCATGTGCCCGCGATGCGCAGGCCGGCCGAGTGCGCGACGAGCGCCTCGGCCGCCCGCTCCGGTACGCCCTCGGCGCCGCCGAGGAGGTAGACCGACTTGCCGTCGGCGGCCGCCGCGGCGCTCAGCGGAAATATCAGCGAGGAGCCGGCGACGCGCTCGGGCAGCCTGTCGCCCTTGGCCCGCGCCGCCCACACCAGCGGCATGCCGTCGGCGACGACGAGGGTGGCGCGGGCGATCAGGTCGGCGAGTTCGGTGCGGCGGGCGGCCGCCAGGGCGACGTCGATGTTCACCGGCACGATCGATCCGCCGCGGCCGGCGGCCCAGGCGCCGCGCACCGCCCCGACGACCTGTTCCTGGGTCAGGGCGTCGAACCAGAGACCGCCCACCTGGATTTTCCGCGGTCCCGCGCCGGTCAGCCTCGGTGAACTTCGGCGGCCTGCGCTCACCCGATCATCATGCCCCGCGGCATCACCGGCGGACCGGCCGACGCGCCCTCGCGAACTATCGGCCGCGCGTCCTTGCCGCGCCCGGAACCGAGCCCATAACCTGGGCAACATCCGACCGCGTCGGGAGTTTCGGGACTGGCGGGGTAGACGACGGCAACGCAGGCGGGCAGGTCATGGCAAAGCGGCGGTCACCGCGAGGCGCAGACCCACGCCACGACCGTGTGATCGGCGGGCTATCGCAGTGGCCTTGACCGGCGCGCGCGCGGACGAGCTGGCGACGATGGACATCTTCGAGGGGTGTCCCACCTCCGATCTCGCGCCGTTGGCCGCCTCCCTGCAACCGCTGCGCGCCGGGTCCGGCCAAGTGCTGATGAAGCAGGGCGAGCAGGCCGTTTCCTTCCTGCTCATCTCGTCCGGCATCGTCGAGATCACCCACGTCGGCGACGACGGTGTGGTCATCGTCGAGCATGCGTTCCCGGGGATGCTGATCGGGGAGATCGCGCTGCTGCGTCACATCCCGCGGACCGCGACGGTCACCACCGCCGGGCCGCTGACGGGTTGGATCGGTGACAACGACGCGTTCGCGCGCATGGTGCACATCCCCGGGGTGATGGAGCGGCTGCTGCGGACGGTGCGCCAGCGGCTCGCCGGGTTCATCACGCCGATCCCGATCCGGGTCCGCGACGGCACGCACCTGATGCTGCGACCGGTGCTGCCCGGTGACAGCGAGCGAACCGTGCACGGGCACATCCAATTCTCCAGCGAGACGCTGTACCGGCGTTTCATGACGCCGCGCCTGCCCACCCCGGCGCTGATGCATTACCTGTCGGAGGTCGACTACGTCGACCACTTCGTCTGGGTGGTGATCGACGGCGGCGACCCGGTGGCCGACGCGCGTTTCGTGCGTGACGAGGCCGACCGCAGCATCGCCGAGATCGCCTTCACCGTCGCCGACGCCTATCAGGGCCGGGGGATCGGCACCTTCCTGGTCAATGCGCTGTCGATCGCCGCTCGGGTCGCCGGGGTCGAAAGATTCTCCGCGCGAATGCTTTCCGACAACCTGCCGATGCGCACCATCATGGACCATTACGGGGCGGTCTGGCAGCGCGAGGACATCGGCGTCATCACCACCGTCATCGACGTGCCGCACCGGCGCGACCACGGGTTCCGGCGTGACGTGGCCGCCCAGATCGAGCACGTCGCCCGCCAGATGATCGAGGTGGTCGGCTGAGCCCGTTCCGGATCGGCCCGGTTTGCGCGCTCGCGTTGGTGGTTGCCGCGTGCGGTCACGCGCCCGCCCCCGTTCCCTCGCCGGCGCCGACGAAAACGCCGGCGCCGAAGGCGGTCAACCCGGCCAACATCAAACGCGTCGTTCGCGAGCTCCCGCCCGGCTACGAGGCGACCACGGGCATTCCCGGCGGGGCGTCACCCCGGGTGATCTGGAGCCTCGGGCCGGAGGCGTCGGACACCCGCGCCAAGCCGGCGCAATGCGGTCAGCTCGCCGATCCCGGCAATGGGCGCGACCAGACGGCCCAGGGCGTGTCGGGGTCGGGTAGCGGCGGCATCGTCGACGCGGTGGTGGTGGCGTTGCCGGGGCCGGTGGATCTGCCCGACGATGTGGTAGCCGCGTGTGGCCAGTGGACGATGACCGCCGGGCGCACGACGGCGACCGTGCACCTGATCGACGCCCCGCACATCGAGGGCGCCCAAACCGTCGGGATGGTCACCGACGTCAAGTCGTCGGTCGAGTCGGGCACCGAGATAGATTCGCGCACATACACCTTCACCGCGTACCTGGGGAACTTCTACGCGTTCACCACGCTGACCACCGATCCGGGTTCGGTGGTGCCCGCGCTGCCACCGCAATTCGCCGGCGATCTGCTCGTCAAAACGGTGTCCACGTTGCGCAGCTGACGCAACCGCCTTGGGTAGATTAGCCACGGTGTTCAAGGTGGCGGTCACGGTCGCGGTGGTGGGTGTGCTCGCAGGCTGCTCGTCGGGGGAGGCGACCTCGGCCAAAGCCGACATCAAGAAGGTCGCCGACGTGAAGTCGAGCTTCGGGCCGGACTTCAAGGTCACCGATATCGGCGAGCGGGGGATCGATCCCAAGGTGCTGTCCGGACGCAAGCTCCCGGAGGGGCTGACGTTCGATCCCGCCACCTGCGCGAAGGCGGCGACGGGGCCGGAAATGCCGCCGGACCTGCAGGGCAACATGGCCGCGGTGTCCGCCGAGGGCAAGGGCAACCGGTTCGTGGTCATCGCCGTGGAAACGTCAAAAGCGTTGCCTCTCAACGAACCCGGCAAGGACTGCGCGAAAATCGCGTTCTCCGGGCCGCAGCTCCGCGGCGGCGTGGAGGTGGTCGACGCCCCGCAGATCGACGGGACTCACACGCTGGGGGTGCACCGCGTGCTGCAGGCGCTGGTCGCCGGCGGGCCGCGCACCGGCGAACTCTACGACTATTCGGCCCAGTTCGGTGATTACCAGGTGATCGTCACGGCCAATCCGCTGGTGATCCCCGGGCAGCCGGTCGCGCCGGTCGATACGCAGCGCGCCCGCGACCTGCTGGTGAGCGCGGTGAAGGCCGTCCGCAGCTAGCGGACGCCGCGCGGGCGGAACTGAATGCTGATGCGGGGGCCCACCGGCGCCGACGTCTTGGGCACGGCGTGCTCCCAGGTGCGTTGGCAGGATCCGCCCATCACCAGCAGATCCCCATGCGCCTGCGGCAGCCGCAACGACGGGCCTTTGGCAGGACGCGCGCGCCGCCGCATGGCGAACGTGCGGGTGGCGCCGAGGCTGATGATGGCCACCATGGTGTCCTCGGAGCTGCTGCGGCCGATGGTGTCGCCGTGCCAGGCGACGCTGTCGGAGCCGTCGCGGTAGCAGCACAACCCGACCGTGGTGAACGGCTCGCCGAGTTCGCCGGCGTAGATGTCGTTGAGCCGGCGCCGAAGCCGGGCCAGCAGGGGATGCGGCGGCTCGTCGACCGTGAGGTCGTGGAAACTCACCAGCCGCGGCACGTCGACCACCCGGTCGTACATCTGGCGGCGTTCCTCCCGCCACGGAACCGCGGTCAGGAGCGCTTCGAGCAGGTCGTCGGCTTCGGTGAGCCAGCCGGCGCGGATTTCGATAAAGGCGCCGTCACCGAGTTGCCTGCGCTCGGTGTGCTGGAACAGGGAGCCTTGTACCGCCATCTCCACGGCGCCCAG
>NZ_LZJB01000387.1:0-7291 GCF_001666895.1 Mycobacterium sp. E3298 | reverse complement strand
CTCGGCGTAGCTGTGGCTCATCACCTCGAGCACCGTGCCCCAGGGGTCGGTGGCGTAGGCCAGCACCCACGGTCGCCCGGGCACGAATTCGTACGGCGCCGCCAGCAGCGTGCCACCGTGCTCGACGACCCGGTCGACCGTGGCCGCGACATCGGGGTGCGTGATGCACAGATGCCACCAGCCGCGGTCGAACCACGGCTGCCGCTCCCGCGGCCACCCCGGGTCCTGCGTCGGCGGGTCGACGAACTGGAAGAGCTCGATGCCCACGGAGTTGCCGGTGAGCAGATGCGCCTGCCAGGCCCGGCGGAACCGGCCGCCGAACACCGAGGCCGCCTCCGGGTGCCCGCCACCCTCGAGCACCCGCGGGCCCATGATGCACCGGAACCCGAATACCTCGCCGTACCAGTCGATCGCGGCGTGAATGTCCGGGACCGTCAACCCGACGTGGTTGACGGCCAGTGCCGCCGGGCGCCCGTCGCTCAGCTTCCGAAGCCACCTCTACCGCTCGAGACGGTCGAGGCGCCGCTGGTGCCTGCGTCGAGGTGGCTGGAGGCGAAGGCGACGCCCTTGTCGATCATGGCGCCGTCGTCGGCGTAGGTGTTGTGGGCGGAGAAGTTCATGCCGTCGGAGCAGACCGGGTCTTCGGTGGCGCAGACCTTGATGGTCTTGTCGGCGAAGGTGGGGCCGATGACGACGGGGGGTTCGCCGAGGAAGTTCATGGCGCGCACGTTGGGCATGCCGAAGAGCACGACCGAGGACACGTGGCTGGCGACCGTGGGGTCGAGGGGCTTGGGGACGGTGTTGGGGTCGATGCCGTCGGGTACCGAGGGGGAGGTGACGAAGCCCATGACGGCTGCGCCCTGGGAGTAGCCGCCGAGCACCATTTTGGTGTTGGGGCAGTCGTGGGCCATCGAAACGACGTGGGCGCCAGCGTCTCTGACGCCGTCGATGCCGGTGTCCCATTGGTCGCTGGCGGGGTAGTTGACCGGGTAGACGTCGAACGACTTGGCGCCCACGCGCGAGTGCAGCGCGTCGACGAAGGCCTGGCCGGTGGGCCCGACTCCGGGGGCTTCACCGGTGCCGCGGGCGAACACCACCTGCACGTCCGGACATTGGGCGGCGGCGGAAGGGAGGAGGGAGCCGGTGATGGCCGACGCGCTGAGGCCGGACGCGGCTACTACTGCTGGACCGAGAAAACGAGCTATTTGACGTGCGATCATGCCGCAATTGTGCCCAGAGAAGCTTCCCGCTAAACAGGTCAAACCCGGGAAATTACTGCGAATTCACACAACACAGTCCACCCCGCGGTATCCGGGCCGAGATGGCTTGCGCGCGTCGGTCATCCGGCTGCGCGGCGCCCACCGCCCCGGGGCCCGCGCCGGCGAACGGCGCAACGGCGGGGCGAGGCGCACCGGCGAACCGCGATGTGGTCTGCTACCTATGACGAGTCGAGTGCACGGTGAAGCCATCCGCCGATCCTCGACATCCGGCTCGAGTGGATGCAGCGGCGATGTTGAACGTGATAGTGCAGGCCCTCAACAAGGTCACGGACCACGTGGCCAATCCGGCGCGAGTATCGGATCCCGACAGGTTGCGCAGCGCCGTCACCGGTAAGACCGCGCTGGTTACCGGCGCCTCCTACGGGATCGGTGAGGCGACGGCGCGCCGGTTGGCCGCCGGGGGAGCCACCGTGCTGGCGGTCGCCCGGTCCGAGGAGCGCCTGGCCGACCTGGCGGCGTCGATCAACGCCGCGGGCGGACGCGCGATCGCGTACCCGACCGACCTCACCGACGAAGCCGCCGTCAGCGCGCTGACCAAGGAGATCACCGAGGAGCACGGCGCGCTGGACATCGTGGTCAGCAACGCCGGAAAGTCGTTGCGCCGCTCGCTGCATCACCAATACGACCGGCCGCACGACTTTCAGCGCACCATCGACATCAACTATCTCGGGCCCATCCGGCTGCTGCTGGGGCTGCTGCCGGCCATGCGCGAAAGCGGCCGCGGGCACATCGTCAACGTGTCCAGCGTCGGCGTGCGCGTCGTGCCGGGGCCGCAGTGGGGCGCGTACCAGGCGTCGAAAGGCGCCTTCGACCGCTGGCTGCGCAGCGTCGCCCCGGAGCTGCACGCCGACGGCGTCGACGTCACCTCCGTCTACTTCGCGCTGGTGCGCACACGGATGATCGAACCCACGCCCGTCCTGGGCCGGCTCCCGGGCATGTCGGCGGACCAAGCAGCCGACGCGATCGCCAAAGCGGTGATCGAGCGACCGCGCAGCAACGAACCGCCCTGGGTGTTGCCCGCCGAGGTGGCGTCCGTGCTGTTGGCCGGCCCGGCCGAACGCGCCGCCCGGCTGTGGTACCGGCGGTTCTTCTCCGATTCCGGCGGCGCGGAGGCCCGGCGATGAGCAACGAGGGCGTGGTCGGCACCGCGGCGCGGGCGTTGCTGCGATCGCGACTGCTGACGCCGCCGTCGCCCCTGGCCACCCTGCGGGTGCTCCGCGAGGCGCGGCGGGGCGGCACCAACCCGTACACGCTGCTGGCGGTGACGGCGACCCGCTGGCCCAACCGGGCGGCGATCGTCGACGACGATGGCGCTTGGGATTACCGCGAGCTGCGGTCCGCGACCGACTCGCTGGCGCGCCGGTTGTCCCGCGACGGTGTCGGACCCGGCGACGCCGTGGGCGTCATGTGCCGCAATGGACGCGGTTTCATCGCCGGCGTCTTCGCCACCGCAATGGTGGGTGCCGACGTGGTCCTGGTCAATACGGAGTTCCGCAGCGACGCCCTGGCGTCCGCGGTGAGCGCCCACCGGATCACCGCGATGATCGCCGACCACGAGTTCGGCGAGCGGGTCCGCGCCGCCGACGAATCAGTCACCCTGATCGACCCGGCGACGGCCACCACGGAGGAGGGCGACGAGCTTCCCGACGTGGCCGCACCGGGCCGGATCATCCTGCTCACGTCCGGCACCACCGGCACCCCCAAGGGGGTGCCCCGCTCGCCGCAGCTGCGTTCGGCGGTGGGCGTGTGGGTGACGATCCTCGACCGCACCGGCCTGCGCACCGGTTCGCGGATCTCGGTGGCAATGCCCATGTTTCACGGGCTGGGGCTGGGCATGCTGATGCTCACCGTGGCCCTGGGCGGCACGGTGCTCACCCATCGTCACTTCGACGCCGAGGCGGCGCTCGCGCAGGCGTCGCTGCATCGCGCCGACGCGTTCACCGCGGTGCCGGTGGTGCTCGCGCGCATCCTCGCCCTGCCCGACCGGGTGCGTACGCGCAACCCGGTGCCGTACCTGCGGGTCGTGATGTCGAGCGGGGACCGGCTCGACCCCACCCTTGGCCAGCGGTTCATGGACGCCTACGGCGACATCCTCTACAACGGTTACGGTTCCACCGAGGTCGGCATCGGCGCCCTGGCGACACCGGCCGAGTTGCGCGAAGCGCCGGAGACCGTCGGGCGGCCGGTCGCCGGCTGCCCGGTGCGCATCCTCGACAAGAACGGCAGGCCCGTCGGCCCGCGCGTCACCGGCCGCATCTTCGTCGGCGGCGAGCTGGCGAGCGAGGGCTACACCGGCGGCGGGGCCAAGACGGTGATCGACGGCATGACCAGCACCGGCGACATGGGCTACCTCGACAACGAAGGCCGGCTCTACATCGTCGGCCGCGAGGACGACATGATCATCTCCGGCGGCGAGAACGTCTACCCGCGCGCGGTCGAGAACGCGCTCGCCCAGCACCCCGCCATCGCCGACAACGCGGTCATCGGCGTTCCCGACGAGAAATTCGGCCACCGACTGGCCGCGTTCGTGGTCTTGCGGCAGGGCAGCGACACCGATGAGGCGGCACTGCGGGAGTACCTCAAGGGCAAGGTCTCCCGATTCGAGCAGCCCCGCGACATCAACCTCGTGGCCACCATTCCGCGCAATCCGGCCGGCAAGGTCGTGCGCAAGGAGCTGTCCGGCTAGCGGCGAAAGCCTCAGTCCTGCTTCGGTTCCAGCGCGGCCACCCGCTGCGCCAGCCAGTTGGGCGCCAGCACCGAGACGACGGTGGCGCCCGCGGTGGCACTGATGACGCCGGTCCAGGCGACGGGGCCCAACGGTGTGCAGCCGAAGAAGTGGCTGACGCCGGGGGTTTGGACGATGGCTACCAGGACGCCCGCGCTGCCCAGCGCCGTGCCCAGCACCAGCGGGCTGTGGCGGCGCGTCAGCAGGGTCTGCGCGAGCTGGGTGGTCACCAGCGCGGTGAGCCCCATGGTCGAGGTGCGGCGTTCGGTGCCCGGAGTCCAGCGTCCGATGGCCCAGGCCGCCGTCGCACCCGCGGCCGTGACGGCGCCCCGGGTGACGATCTGCCGCATCAGCGGCGCGTCGAGGGAGGGCGAGGGCCCGGAGAGCGTCGCCAGCTGGAACGCGCGATGCAGCTCCTCGGCATCGCGGTCGACGCCGTCCTCGGCCTCTTCGGGCTCGGGGTATTGCGGGGTGACCGCGACCGCGAGCGCGGGGAACATGTCGGTGAGCAGGTTCACCAGCAGCAACTGGCGGGTGCCCACCGGCGCCCTGCCGGTGCCCAGCGCGGTCCCGATGAGGGTGAACAGCACTTCGCCGACGTTGCCGCCGACCAGAATGCTCACCGCGTCGCGTACCCCGCCCCACATCCCGCGGCCCTCGACCAGCGCGTCGAGCAGCACACCCAGATCGTTGTCGGTCAACACGATGTCGGCGGCGCCGCGGGCGGCGGACGAACCGCGACCGCTCACCCCGATGCCCACGTCGGCGATCCGGATGGCGGCCGCGTCGTTGGCCCCGTCGCCGACCATGGCGACCGCCTGCCCGCAGTCCTGCAGCGCCGCGACGATCTGCACCTTCTGCTCGGGGCTGACGCGGGCGAAGACCTGGACGTCGGCGGCGACCTTGGCGCGGTCCTCCTCACCGAAGGCGGCGAGTTCGGCGCCGGTGATCTCCCGCGCGTCCGCGGGCAACCCGAGTTGCCGGGCGATCGCCCGGGCGGTCACCGGGTGGTCGCCGGTGATCAGCACGACCCGCCGGCCCGCCTGCACCAGCGCCTCGATCAGCGGCCGCGCCGACGCGCGGGCCGTGTCGGCCAGGCCGACGTAGCCGATCAGCTCGAGGTCGTGCGCCGCGACGTCCACGGCGTCGACGTCGGTGTCCTCCTCGCTGGTCCCGTGCTCCCACCGGCGCTGGGCCACCGCCAGCACGCGCAGCCCCTGCTCGGCCAGGCGCAACACCAACGACTCCGCGTGGCCGGGGCCGGCGTCCCCGTCGGCGAAGCGGCAGCGCGGCAGAACCTCCTCCGGCGCGCCTTTGAGCATCAGCATCGGCCCGCCGTTTCCACCGGTCACGCCGATCGCGGCCGAATACCCGCGGCTGGATTCGAAGGGCACCTCCGCGAGCACGGTCCAATCCGACGCCCATTGCGCGTCAACGGAATTCGCGGCGTTGAGGATCGCCTCGTCGGTGGCGTGCGCGTGGCCGCCCCCATTGTGCGGCTGGGTGCTGCTGCGCGCGGCGGCCCGCAACACCGCGGCGGACTCCGGCGCGCTGACTTCGGGGAATGCGCCGTCCGCGCTCGCGTCGTGCGGGACACCGCGGACGACGCGCAAACGGTTCTCGGTGAGCGTGCCGGTCTTGTCGAAACACACCGTTTCGACCCGGCCCAGGGCCTCGACCGCCCGCGGCGTGCGGACGAGGACGCCGCGGCGCGACAACCGCTGGGCGGCGGCCAGCTGGGCCAGGGTGGCCACCAGGGGCAGCCCCTCGGGGACGGCGGCCACGGCGATGGCCACCCCGTCCGCGACGGCCTGCCGCAGGGATCCCTGATGCAGCAGGGCCAACGCGGTCACCGCGGCGCCGCCGGCCAGGGTCAGTGGCAGGACCTTGCTGGTCAACTCCCGCAACCGGGCCTGCACCCCGGCCGCCGACTCGACGTCGGCGATGGCCGAGATCGCGCGCTGCGCGGCGGTGCCCGCACCGGTCGCCACGACGATCGCCCGGGCGTGCCCCGCCACGATGGTGCTGCCCTCGAACAGCATGCTGGCGCGGTCGGAGTCGGCGACGGCGACCGGCTCGACCTGCTTGTCCACCGGCAGCGACTCGCCGGTCAGGAAGGACTCGTCGACCTCGAGGTCCTCGGCCACCAGCAGGCGCGCGTCCGCCGGCACGACCTCCGGGGCGGCCAGGTCGATGATGTCGCCGGGCCGCAGCGATTGCGCGCTCACCGACACCGTCCGCTCGACGGTCCGGGCGGCCTCCAGCCGGCGGTGCGCGGTGGCGACCGTGGGCAACACCACGCGCCGGGCGTACTGGTCCTGCTCGGCGAAGAGCTCGGCGACCGCGGCCTCGGCCCGCAACCGCTGGACGCCACCGGCGACCGCGTTCGCGGTCATCACGCCCGCCACCAGCAGCGCGTCGACGCTGCTGCCGACGATCGCCGAGGCCGCCGCACCCACGGCCAGGATGGGCGTCAGCGGGTCGGCCAGCTCGGCGCGCGTCGCGGTGAGCAGCCGCCCCACGCGGCTCGCCGGCCCGCGCAGCGGCGCGACCACCGGGTTGTAGGACAGGTCGTCGAGGAGCTGCCGCCAGGGCGCGACGCCGGGCTCGACGGCCAGGGGGCGGGTGCGGCTGGCCAGCCGGGAGTAGACGATCTCCGGGTCCAGGGCATGCCACGCGGTCAGCGGCTGGGGTGTCGGGTCGGCCAGCCGAAGCACCCGCGAGGCGGCGAAGCTGCCCTGCATCAGCGCGGCCGCGGCGGCGGCGTTCACCGGGTTGAGCCAGCGCTGCACGGCGAACGGGCTCAGGGTGCGCGGGTCGCCGGTGACCAGCAACAGCCCCGCCAGGGTGCTGCCGCCCTTGGCCAGGCGCACCGCCGACTCCGTCGCCTCCCGGGCCACCGGCAGCGCCGAAAGGATGCGCACCGCGGCGGCCAGGTCCGTGCCGGTGATGATGTCCGCCGTCCAGGGCGTCGCGGCCTGGGGGTCGTCGAGCGCGACGCCGACGTCGGCGATGGCCAACGCGGCCAAGGTGTCGGTCGATGCGAAGTCGCGGTGCAGCGCGGTGATCAGCAGCACCGGCCCGCGATCCGTGCGCAGGTCGCGCACCAACTGCAGCAGTGGCGTGCCCGGGGGGTGGCTGACGGCGACGCTGGCGGTCAGGTCCTCGGTGCCGGCGACGTGGCGCAACACCACCCGTGCACCGGTCCGGTGCGCGATCTGCAGCAGCGGGATGGCGAACGGGTCGACCTCCCAGCCGACGTCGGCGATGGCCAACGCGTTCGCCG
>NZ_LZJB01000386.1:0-14572 GCF_001666895.1 Mycobacterium sp. E3298 | reverse complement strand
TGGACTCGAAGAAGAACGCGAACAACCCCTCCATGGCCAGGGGCGCGCCGAAGATGTCGCCGACGAACCGCGAATACTCCGACCAGTTCATCCCGAATTGGAACTCCTGAACGATCCCCGTCGCCACGCCGATGGCGAAGTTGATCAGGAACAACTTGCCGAAGAACTTGGTGAGGCGGTACCACGCGACGTTGTCGGTGACCACCCACACCGTCTGCATGACAGCGAGCAGCGGCGCCAGGCCGATCGTGAGCGGCACGAAGATGAAGTGGTAGACGGTCGTGATACCGAACTGCCACCGTGAAATATCGACGACATTCATCTGTCATCTCCCGAAACAGCGGAGCCGTGGGCACGGCTACTACGAAGTGTAGTAGAAGGGTCAGGGCCGGCGCTAGCGAGAGCCGCCGTCATGAGGTCAGTGTCTTGGAAGCCTTGCGGATGCCGAAGGACGAGACGATCTCGAAGACGCCGATGACGACGAACCACACCCCGACCACGAGCGCCAGCGTGACAATCGATTCGAGCGGCGACGCCAGCACGACAATGCCCGCAAGCAGGCTGATCACCCCGATGAAGATCGACCATCCCCGCCCCGGAAGCAGCGGGTCCTGGATCGCCGACACCGTCGTGCCGACGCCGCGGAAGATGAATCCGATGCCAATCCAGATGGCCAGCAACAGGATTGCGTAACCCTGACCGAAATGGCGAAAAGCCAACAGCGCCAAGATGAGTGACGCGGCGCCGCTGATGAAAAGCAGAATCCGGCTGCCCGCCGAGACGTGCAGGGTGAACGCGAAGAACACCTGGGCGACGCCGCTGATCAACAGATAGATTCCGAAGGCGACCGCGGCGACCAGGATCGTCTTTCCCGGCCACGCCAACACCAACACGCCGAGCGCCAGCGACAGGATTCCCGATAACAGGGCCGATTTCCACAGATGCGGCAACAGACTTGGAGCAGGGTGAGGTCCGGGTGTGGTTTGCATGGCCGCAGTGTGACACA
Source organism: Mycobacterium sp. E3298 (assembly GCF_001666895.1). Classification (NCBI taxonomy): domain Bacteria; kingdom Bacillati; phylum Actinomycetota; class Actinomycetes; order Mycobacteriales; family Mycobacteriaceae; genus Mycobacterium; species Mycobacterium sp. E3298. Next base: position 13,566 of record NZ_LZJB01000386.1, on the reverse strand, counting down.
AACGCCGCCCCTGGTATAGGGCACTTCGGCTACACGTGGGCGGTGCGCGAATCCGCGGCCAGCAGGTCGCTGTTTTCCTCGCCGGATTCGCCGGCCGCCTTGCGCCCGATCAGATACCAGGTGCGCATGACGCCTTTGCCTTTGACGTCGATGTGGCCGCGCTCCTGCAAGACGAACTCATCCTTGAGACGCTCGTACATGGCTTCGGGCACCTGAATTCGGCCGACCGAGTCGGTGGTCTCCATCCGAGACGCGACGTTGACGGCGTCCCCCCACACGTCATAAAAGAAGCGGCGAGAACCCACGACGCCGGCGACCACGGGCCCGCACGCCATGCCCACCCGCAGCGGGACCTCGTTGCCGTGCGGATCCTTCAGTCCGGCGGCGGCGTTGGCCATGTCGAGGGCGAAGTCCGCGAGCGCCTGCGCGTGATCGGGGCGGGCGCGCGGCACCCCGCTGACCACCATGTAGGAGTCCCCGCTGACTTTGATCTTCTCGAGCCCGTGCTTGTCCACCAGCGCGTCGAAGGCGCCGTAGAGGCGGTCGAGGAAGCGCACCAGGTCGGCCGGGGCCGTGGCACTGGCCCGTTCGGTGAATCCGACGATGTCGGCGAACAGGACGGAGGCAACGTCGTACTTGTCGGCGATGACGCTGCGGTCCGGCTCCTTGAGCCGCTCGGCGATGCTGGCCGGCAGCATGTTGGCCAGCAGCGCTTCGGAGCGCTCGTACTGGGCCTCCATCACGGCCTCGGCGCGGGCGGTGTCGCGCAGGGCGAACCACACCGTCACGACGACCATCACAACGCTCGAGATCGCGGTGATGACGAAACCGGCCGACTGGGCCCACGCGGGCTGCAAGCCGGTGTCGCGGGGGATCAGGAACTCGACGGCGATGATCAGGCCCGCGGCGACGGCCGCCAGTGCGGACGCCAAGACGATGTGCTCGATTCCCAGCAGGAGCACGACGATGCAGGCGCCGACCAGGAAGAAGAACTGAGCGCCCGACCCGGTGCCGACGTCGACGCAGCTGGCGAAGACCGACACGTAGGCCGCGCCCAAAAACGTGAGCGGGGCGACGAGTTCGCCGAAGCGCTGCAGCCACGGGACCATCGCGAAGACCATGGCGCCGAGGACGTTGATCGAGCTCACCTGCCACAGCCAGGATCCGCCCAGGATCTGCACCAGGACGAAGCTCACGCTCACCAGGACGGCCAGCCATGCGGTGATGGTCAGGATCCGGGCGCGGCGCGCGGCGCTGGCGACGTAGTGCTGGTTGCGGTCGCGGGTCTGCGCCCGCACCGCGGCCACGCAGTCCGGGCGTCTCGGCTCGCCAACTGACATCGGTGGGGCACCGCACTTCCTAGCCGCCACGTTCAAACTGTAACCCGCTGAGCTCGGGTTTGTCGGCCCGTCGGCCGGCGAATTGGGGCTCCGGCGCCGCACCGGGTGCCGACCGATGGGTGGCGTCAGCATGACCGGAAAAAAATTGTAAAAAGAATTTTCCGGCTGGAGGGTTTTACAAAATTTTCTGGCGTGTTATTAAACATATGTCGGGCTGTGATGTGGGTCATATGTTCCTCTAATGCGGGGGTGCGGGATGGCAAGTCTGCGCAGCAGGATTGGGATCGCGCTAATGCTTGCGTGCACCGCTGCGGCAACTCCCGCATGCGGGGTGGGGTGCGGCGGCGCGGCCTCGCTGTTGCGGGTGGCCACCGACTCCATGCAGAATGATCCGATGCAGGTCAACGTGGTGCACTCCGAGGAACAGGTGTGCATCAGCCGCTAACGCGGCGGCCACTCCGTACCGGCGCCCGGCTCGCCCGAGGTCGCTGAGCGGCGCCCACGCGAGGGGTCGATGGGGGCCGTTGTTAATTATGTTTCGGCGGGGTGAGCCGCCGGTTAGCAAAATAATATGAATTCAACATGAGCCCCCGCGCCGCCGTTGAACGCAATGTCCACACTAAATTGTGCGCGGTATTCAATTCGGCCTTATTCCATACCTTTGGCACGCATTTCGCGCGTTTCCCAAGCCGGAGGCTTGCTGCCCGCCGCGGAGGCGCAACATCGGTATCGGAGAAGCCCACATCGGCCCCGAGCGGTTTGCCACGAGGCGCGGATGGCTGGGGCGGGATCACGCCGAGGGGATCGGTGTGGGGCCCCGCGCCGTCGGTGCGCGCCCGGGGAATCGTCGGTCGCCAGTCCCTGCGGTTCGTGGTGCCCTCGGTGGGATTCGAACCCACACTGGACGGGTTTTGAGTCCGTTTCCTCTGCCAGTTGGGATACGAGGGCTTACCCGGCCTCATACGTTAGAGGCAGCCTCCCACCATAAAGGATTTGGTGCCGGGCCCCGTCTCACCGCCCCCGAGGTCGCTGGTTCGAGGCGTTCACGACACAATGTCCGTCATGACAGGCCCCACGACCGACACCGACGCCGCTGTGCCGCGCCGGGTCCTGATCGCCGAGGACGAAGCGCTCATCCGACTGGACCTCGCCGAGATGCTGCGAGAGGAGGGTTACGAGATCGTCGGGGAGGCCGGCGACGGCCAGGAAGCCGTCGAGTTGGCCGAGCGCCATCGGCCCGACCTGGTGATCATGGACGTCAAGATGCCGCGCCGCGACGGGATCGACGCGGCGTCGGAGATCGCCAGCAAGCGCATCGCCCCGATCGTGGTCCTGACCGCATTCAGCCAGCGGGACTTGGTCGAACGCGCCCGCGACGCCGGCGCGATGGCCTACCTGGTCAAGCCCTTCACGATCAGCGACCTGATTCCGGCCATCGAGCTGGCCGTGAGCCGCTTCGCCGAAATCAGTGAGCTGGAGCGCGAAGTGGCGACGCTGTCCGAGCGGCTGGAGACCCGCAAGCTCGTCGAGCGCGCCAAGGGGCTACTGCAGACCAAGCAGGGCATGACCGAGCCAGAGGCGTTCAAGTGGATTCAGCGCGCCGCGATGGACCGGCGGACCACCATGAAGCGGGTCGCCGAAGTCGTCCTGGAAACGCTGGACACCGACGACGAGTAGCGCCGGGCCGTCGAGCGCGCGCTCAGGGCGACGACATGCCGAATGAGGCCGCCGCCGTTGCACATTCGCCGTCGATGCGCCGTCAGCGCGCGACGATCACCGAGGAGCCGTGGCCGAACAGGCCCTGGTTCGCGGTGATGCCCACCGTCGCGTTCTCCACCTGCCGGCCGGTCGCCTGGCCGCGCAGCTGCCAAGTCAGCTCGCAGACCTGGGCGATGGCCTGCGCGGGGATGGCCTCGCCGAAGCAGGCCAGTCCGCCCGAGGGGTTGACCGGGACCTTGCCGCCGATCGTCGTGGCGCCGCTGCGCAACAGCGCCTCGGCCTCACCCTTGGGGCAGAGCCCGAGGTGCTCGTACCAGTCGAGCTCGAGCGCGGTGGACAGGTCGTAGACCTCGGCCAGGCTGACGTCCTCGGGCCCGATGCCCGCCTCGGCGTAGGCCGCATCGAGGATCTGATCCTTGAACACCCGGTCCGGCGCGGGCACGGCAGCGGTGGAATCCGTTGCGATGTCGGGCAATTCGGGTAGGTGTTGGGGGTAACGCGGGGTGACCGTGCTGACGGCGCGTACCGAAGGGACGCCGTCGAGCGAGCCGAGGTGCTTGCGGGCGAATTCGGCGCTGGCCACGATCAGGGCCGCTGCGCCGTCGGAGGTGGCGCAGATGTCGAGCTGCCGCAGCGGGTCGGCCACCACCGGGCTGGCGAACACGTCGTCGGCCGAAGCCTCCTTGCGGTAGCGGGCATTCGGGTTCTGCAGGCCGTGGCGGGAGTTCTTGACCTTCACTTGGGCGAAGTCCTCGGCCGTCGCGCCGTAGAGGTCCATCCGCCGGCGGGCCAGCAGCGCAAAGTACACCGGGTTCATCGCGCCGATCAGGTGGAACCGCTGCCAGTCCGGGTCGTTCTTGCGTTCCCCGCCGACCGGGGCGAACGCGCCCTTGGGCGTGGTGTCGGCGCCGATGACCAGCGCGACGTCGCAGAAGCCGGCCAGGATCTGGGCGCGCGCACTCTGCAGTGCCTGCGAGCCGCTGGCGCACGCGGCGTAGCTCGAGCTGACCGGGACACCGTTCCAGCCGAGCTTCTGGGCGAACGTCGACCCCGCGATGAAGCCCGGGTAACCGTTGCGGATGGTGTCCGCGCCGGCGACCAACTGGATCTGCCGCCAGTCCAGGCCGGCCTCGGCCAGCGCGGCCCTGGCGGCGACGACCCCGTATTCGGTGAAGTCGCGGCCCCACTTGCCCCAGGGGTGCATGCCGGCGCCCAGGATGTAGAGCGGTTCAGGGCTCATGAGGCGATCCTCCACGCGTGCACGATGCGCTGCACGCCGTCGTCGTCGGTGAACAGCGGCATCGTGGTCAGCTCCATCTCCATGCCGACCTTCAAATCGGCGGCCAGCGTGCCCTCGACCACCTTGCCCAGCACGATCAGCCCTTCCTCAGCCAGCTCCACGGCGGCAATGGCGAAGGGCTCGAAGGGATCCGGGGCGGGGTAGGGCGGCGGCGGCGGATACCGGTTCTCCGTGTAGCTCCACAACTTGCCCCGCGTCGACAACGCGACGGCCTCCAGCGTGTCGCTGGCGCAGCAGGGGTTGGGGCAGTTGTTCTCCCGTGGCGGGAAGACGTAGGTGCCGCACTCCGGGCATTTGCCGCCGATCAGGTGCGGGTGGCCGCCTTCGTCGGTGGCGAACCATCCGTCGATCGCGGGTTCTTGGCTGGTGACCTCTGACACTCGGCCAGACTACCCAGGCCCAACACAAAACTGAAACGTGTTGCAGTTCTGCGGCAGCGCCTGGCTCGTCGGTCGGGGTGCCTAGAGTGATAGCCGTGCCCGCTCCGCCCGCTCAGAAGACCGAGGAACAAACCAAGCCGACACTGATGTTGCTCGACGGCAATTCGCTGGCGTTTCGGGCGTTCTACGCGCTGCCCGCCGAGAACTTCAAGACCCGCGGCGGCCTGACCACCAACGCGGTCTACGGCTTCACGGCGATGCTGATCAACCTGCTGCGCGACGAGGCCCCCACGCACGTCGCCGCGGCGTTCGACGTGTCCCGTCAGACGTTCCGCTCCGAGCGGTACCCCGAATACAAGGCGAACCGCTCGTCGACGCCCGACGAGTTTCACGGCCAGATCGACATCACCAAGGAAGTGCTGAACGCGCTGGGCATCACCGTGCTGGCCGAGCCCGGGTTCGAGGCCGACGACCTGATCGCGACGCTGGCCACCCAGGCCGAGAACGAGGGCTTCCGCGTCCTGGTGGTCACCGGCGACCGGGACTCCCTGCAGCTGGTCAGCGACGACGTGACCGTGCTCTACCCGCGCAAGGGCGTCAGCGAGCTCACTCGGTTCACGCCGGAGGCGGTCGTCGAAAAATACGGGTTGACCCCCACGCAATACCCGGACTTCGCGGCCCTGCGTGGCGATCCCAGCGACAACCTGCCCGGCATCCCGGGCGTGGGGGAGAAGACCGCGTCCAAGTGGATCGCCGAATACGGCTCGCTGCAGGGGCTGGTGGACAACGTCGAATCGGTGCGCGGCAAGGTCGGCGACGCGCTGCGGGCCAACCTCGCCGGCGTGATCCGCAACCGCGAGCTCACCGACCTGGTCAAGGACGTGCCGCTGGCGCAGACCCCGGACACGCTGCGCATGCTGCCGTGGGATCGCGACCAGATTCACCGCCTGTTCGACGACTTGGAGTTCCGGGTCTTGCGCGACCGGCTGTTCGACACGCTGGCCGCCGTCGAGCCCGAGGTCGACGCGGGATTCGACGTGCGCGGCGGGGCGCTGCAGCCCGGCGAGCTGGCCGTGTGGCTGGCCGAGCACAGCTCGGGCAAGCGGTTCGGCCTGGCGGTCGTCGGCACCCACTTGGCCTACGACGCCGACGCCACCGCGCTGGCCATCGTGTCCGCCGATGGCGAGGGCCGCTACATCGACACCTCCGCCCTGGATCCCGACGACGAGGCGGCGCTGGCGTCCTGGCTGGCCGATCCGGGTCCGCCCAAGGCGCTGCACGAGGCAAAGCTGGCGATGCACGACCTCGCCGGCCGGGGCTGGACGCTGGCCGGCGTGACCTCCGATACCGCGCTGGCCGCCTACCTGGTGCGTCCCGGGCAGCGCAGCTTCTCCCTCGAGGACCTGTCCCTGCGCTACCTGCGTCGCGAGCTGCGCGCGGAAACCGCTGAGCAGCAACAGCTTTCGCTGCTCGACGATCCCGAGGGGACGGACGACCAGGCGGTGCAGACCCTGATCCTGCGGGCCGTGGCGGTGCTGGACCTGGCCGACGCGCTCGACGAGGAGCTGGCCCGCATCAACTCCACTTCGCTGTTGGGCGGCATGGAACTGCCGGTGCAGCGGGTGCTGGCCGGGATGGAACACACCGGCATCGCAGTCGATTTGGATCTGCTGGGCGCCCTGCAGAGCGATTTCGCCCACCAGATCCGCGACGCCGCCGAAGCGGCCTACGCGGTGATCGGCAAGCAGATCAACCTGGGTTCGCCGAAGCAGTTACAGGCGGTGCTCTTCGACGAGCTGGAGATGCCGAAGACCAAGCGCACCAAGACGGGCTACACCACCGACGCCGACGCCCTGCAGTCACTGTTCGACAAGACCGGACACCCGTTCCTGCAACACCTTCTGACGCACCGCGACGCCACCCGCCTGAAGGTGACGGTGGACGGGTTGCTGAATTCCGTGGCCTCCGACGGGCGCATCCACACGACGTTCAACCAGACCATCGCGGCGACGGGCCGGCTGTCGTCGACCGAGCCGAACCTGCAGAACATTCCGATCCGCACCGAAGCCGGCCGGCGGATCCGGGACGCGTTCGTGGTGGGCGACGGCTACAGCGAGCTGATGACCGCCGACTACAGCCAGATCGAGATGCGGATCATGGCGCACCTCTCGCGGGACGAGGGCCTCATCGAGGCCTTCAACACGGGGGAGGACCTGCATTCGTTCGTCGCCTCGCGGGCGTTCGGGGTGCCGATCGAGGAGGTCACCTCCGAGCTGCGCCGCCGGGTCAAGGCGATGTCGTACGGGCTTGCCTACGGGTTGAGCGCGTATGGGCTGTCGCAGCAGCTGAAGATCTCCACCGAGGAGGCCAAGGAGCAGATGGACGCCTACTTCGCCCGGTTCGGCGGCGTGCGCGACTATCTGATGAACGTCGTGGAGCAGGCCCGCAAGGACGGTTACACCTCGACGGTGCTGGGCCGCCGCCGGTACCTGCCCGAGCTGGACAGCAGCAACCGCCAGGTGCGGGAGGCCGCCGAGCGGGCCGCGCTGAACGCCCCTATCCAGGGCAGCGCCGCAGACATCATCAAGGTGGCGATGATCGAGGTCGACAGGGCGATCAAAGAGGCCGGGCTGAAGTCCCGCATGCTGCTGCAGGTGCACGACGAACTCCTGTTCGAAATCGCGCCCGGCGAGCGGGAGAACGTCGAGGCCCTGGCCCGCGAGAAGATGGGCGGCGCCTATCCGCTCGACGTGCCCTTGGAGGTTTCGGTGGGTTACGGCCGCTCGTGGGACGCGGCCGCGCATTAGCGAAATCGCGGCCCCGGAATTTCGCCGACACGACATGTTCTGGTCAGAAACGCATAGGCTGGGGCGCCCGGGTTTGGCCAGCGTGTACGCAGTCGAGTAGCCTAAACAGGTAAATCCCAGATTTGTCCCTACGACCCAACCTGTCCGGAGCAACCCACCACATGCCGAGTCCCACCGTCACCTCGCCCCAAGTAGCCGTCAACGACATCGGTTCCAGCGAGGACTTTCTTGCCGCAATAGACAAAACGATCAAGTACTTCAACGATGGCGACATCGTCGAGGGGACGATCGTCAAAGTGGACCGGGACGAGGTGCTCCTCGACATCGGCTACAAGACCGAGGGCGTCATCCCCGCCCGCGAGCTCTCGATCAAGCACGATGTCGACCCCAGTGAGGTCGTTTCCGTCGGTGACGAGGTCGAGGCCCTGGTCCTCACCAAGGAGGACAAAGAGGGCCGCCTGATCCTGTCCAAGAAGCGCGCGCAATACGAGCGCGCCTGGGGCACCATCGAGGCGCTCAAGGAGAAGGACGAGGCCGTCAAGGGCACCGTCATCGAGGTGGTCAAGGGTGGCCTGATCCTCGACATCGGCCTGCGCGGCTTCCTGCCCGCGTCGCTGGTCGAGATGCGCCGGGTCCGCGATCTGCAGCCGTACATCGGCAAGGAGATCGAGGCCAAGATCATCGAGCTGGACAAGAACCGCAACAACGTGGTGCTCTCGCGCCGGGCGTGGCTGGAGCAGACCCAGTCGGAGGTGCGCAGCGAGTTCCTCAACCAGCTGCAGAAGGGCGCCATCCGCAAGGGTGTCGTCTCCTCCATCGTCAACTTCGGCGCCTTCGTCGACCTCGGCGGGGTGGACGGCCTGGTGCACGTCTCCGAGTTGTCCTGGAAGCACATCGACCACCCGTCCGAGGTCGTCCAGGTGGGCGACGAGGTCACCGTCGAGGTGCTCGACGTCGACATGGACCGCGAGCGGGTTTCGTTGTCGCTCAAGGCCACTCAGGAAGACCCGTGGCGGCACTTCGCCCGCACGCACGCCATCGGCCAGATCGTGCCCGGCAAGGTCACCAAGCTGGTTCCGTTCGGCGCGTTCGTCCGCGTCGAGGAGGGCATCGAGGGCCTGGTGCACATCTCCGAGCTGGCCGAGCGCCACGTCGAGGTGCCCGACCAGGTGGTCGCCGTCGGCGACGACGCCATGGTCAAGGTCATCGACATCGACCTGGAGCGGCGCCGGATCTCGTTGTCGCTCAAGCAGGCCAACGAGGACTACACCGAAGAGTTCGACCCGGCGAAGTACGGCATGGCCGACAGCTACGACGAGCAGGGCAATTACATCTTCCCCGAGGGCTTCGACGCCGACACCAACGAATGGCTCGAGGGCTTCGAGAAGCAGCGCGCCGAGTGGGAGGCCCGCTACGCCGAGGCCGAGCGCCGGCACAAGATGCACACCGCGCAGATGGAGAAGTTCGCCGCGGCCGAGGCCGCCGGGCACGGTGCCGAGCAGTCGTCGGGCAACGGCGCGCCGTCCGAGAAGGCGGCCGGCGGCTCGCTGGCCAGCGACGCCCAATTGGCCGCTCTGCGGGAGAAGCTCGCCGGCAACGCCTGATTAGCGTTCAGGCATGCTGCGCATCGGGTTGACCGGCGGCATCGGCGCCGGCAAGTCGGCCCTGTCGGCCACCTTCGCTAAGTGCGGTGCGGTCATCGTCGACGGCGACGTCATCGCGCGCGAGGTGGTCGAGCCGGGCACCGAGGGCCTGGCGGCGCTGGTCGAGGCGTTCGGTGACGACATCCTGCTACCCGACGGATCGCTGGATCGTCCCGCGTTGGCCGCCAAGGCCTTCGCCGACGACGAGGCGCGGCAAAGGCTGAACGGCATCGTCCACCCGCTGGTCGGCAAGCGACGCGCCGAGATCATCGCCTCGGTGCCCGCGGATTCGGTTGTGGTCGAGGACATTCCGCTGCTGGTGGAATCGGGAATGGCGCCGTTGTTCCCACTCGTCGTCATCGTGTACGCCGACGTCGAGGTGCGGCTGCGACGGCTGGTCGACCAGCGCGGCATGCCCGAATCCGACGCCCGCGCGAGGATCGCCGCGCAGGCCAGCGACGAGCAGCGCCGCGCCGTCGCCGACGTCTGGGTGGACAACTCCGGCAGCCCGGACGACCTGGTGCAGCGGGCCCACGACGTGTGGAACAACCGGATACTGCCGTTCGCGCACAACCTAAGCCGGCGCGAGGCCGCGCGGGCGGCGGCGCGCTTGGTGCCGCCCGACCCGGCCTGGCCGGATCAGGCCCGCCGCATCGTCAACCGGCTGAAGACCGCGTGCGGCCACCGGGCGATCCGGGTGGACCACATCGGTTCGACCGCCGTGCCGGATCTGCCCGCCAAGGACGTCATCGACGTGCAGATCACCGTCGAATCCTTGGCGCTCGCCGACGAACTCGCCGAACCGTTGTTGTCGGTGGGTTATCCGCGCCTGGAACACATCACCCAAGACGCCGCCAAGAACGATGCCCGCAGCACCGCGCCGGGATTCGACCACAGCAACGACGCCGCGTTGTGGCACAAGCGGATTCATGCATCGGCGGATCCGGGGCGGCCGACCAACGTACACATCCGCGTGGCGGGCTGGCCCAATCAGCAATTCGCGCTGCTCTTCGTCGACTGGCTCAATGCCAATGCCGATGTGCGCGAGCAGTATTCGCGGGTCAAACGGGACGCCGCGGCGAGCGCCGATGGCGATATCGTGCGCTACATCACCGCCAAAGAACCGTGGTTTCGTGACGCCTACCGGCAGGCCTGGGAATGGGCCGACGCGACTGACTGGAAGCCCTGAGCCACCATGCCGTTCGTCGACGACATCCTCGGCCCGCGGCGGCCCTTCGTGGACGGCGGGCCACAGTCGCTGGCGGGCGTGCGGCGACGCACCAGCACGATCGACACCCATCCGGATGGGGTGCGCGGCTCCGTGGCGGACCTGCGGGCGCGTGACGTGGTCGGCGCCGAGGACGGACGTGTCGAGATCCTCGGCGAGGTCCGAGTGAGGGCGCACCTCACCGATCAAGTCGTCGACGACATCACCGCGCCCGCCGGTCTGGACGCCTTGCTGGGCTGTCGTGTCGGCGCGGGATTTCGGGCGACGGTCGGCCGGCTGTTCCCTGAGGAAGTAGTGCGGGCCAGCCTGCTGAATCTGTTGCTCGACGACTGGGTCGGTGCGGCGCTCGTGTCCGGATACGCCGCCCAATACGCGGCGATCGTCGAGGGCGTCGAAGAGAAGATGCCACTGGGCATCGCCGACCGAATGGCCGGGATCTGCGCAGGTTTCGCACCGGACGCGTCGCTGATCGCATTCACCCGGCGGCACGATGTCATCCCGACGGGCCGCGGTCCGGTGGCGCCGCCGCTGAGCGGACTACACGAAGTGGAACCGCTCCGAGCGCGCGGGATGCGCAGGTACCGGCGGCTGGATCTGGCGGACAGCGACTCCGGGTCGGCGCGCTTCCATTCCCACTTCCGCGACTCTCACGTGGACGACGACCTGGTGGAGACGATCGTGCACGAGTACACGGTCGCCGGCACGATCGACACCTCGACGCGCGTCATCACCGGGGTGAACGCCGAGGTGCGAGTGTTGCCGTGGCAGGAATGCCCCGGAGCGATCGGTAGCGCGTCCCGCATCCGCGGTATGACTCTCGCCGAGTTGCGCGACCGCGTCCGCGGCGAATTCGTCGGCACCAGCACCTGCACCCACCTCAACGACACGTTGCGCTCGATCGCCGATCTGCAGGCGCTGATGGACAGCCGGTGAGCAGGTCGACGATCTGGTGTTCGATGTCCTGAAGGTCCGCGGGATCCCGCGTGGAGTCGGCGAATCGAACTCAGGCGGGTAGCGGTCCGCCGCACTGCAGCGCCCCGCTGTTGGGGTCGGAGTTTCCGGGCGCCGGTTTGACGAATTGGTCGGCCTGGGTGAAAACCGCGTCGTCGACGTCGATTTCGCAGTGCACGTTCGCCGCGTAGGGGAAATGCAGCACTATCCGCATCCCGGCCTGCTGGGGATCGGGCAGGACCGTGTTGGCCTCGAACACGTTGCCCGGCATGGACGGCAGGTTGGTGGTGTTGGTCTGGCCGCCGTTGATGACGAACGTGGCCTGGCTCCCGGTCGTCAGCGCATCGATCCGGGCGCGATAGGTGATGTTGTGCAGGTCCGCCCGCGCGGTCGCCAGGCTCAGCTGGGAGCCAACGGCGATGAGGGTCACCGCGGTGATCGGCAGGAGCCTGCTACCGGTGCAGCTCATAGTCGCTGACATTACGCCCAGCGCAATCGGGGGACCAAGCGCTCAGGCGCCGCTCTCCCGCACCACCTCGCCGTCGACCACGAAGCGCGTCGCGCGCTGGGCGGCAAGCGCATCGACGAGTTCCGGGTAGGTTCCGTTGAGCGGCTGTCGGTTTCGCGACAACATCCGCACCCGGTCGCCGTCGCGGAACGCCAGACAGCGCATCCCGTCGAACTTGCGCTCGAAGATCCAGCGCGGATCGGAGAACCGCCTGTCGGTCAGGGTCGCCAGCGTGGGGGATCGCCAGTCGGGCACCGGTTCGTCGGGCAGCGCGGCCACGTCTGGCGCCACGTCAGCTCCATCCCATGGCCGACCAACCAGCGGGAGAGGTCATAGCCGTTGCGGGCCAACCCCGCAACGGCGTCCACGGCGCGCCGCACCGCCAGCTCGGCGACCTCCGGGGTCAACAGGCCGTGCCGGACGGCGTCCAGCAGCTCGTCGACGTCGGCCAGGTCCGCGCCGTCGCCGGTGCGGACTTCGATGTCGAGGTAGTGGTCCTCCGAACGCCACACCTCGGGCCCCGGCGTGTATTCGCCCACGTCGAGGTAGTAGTCGTGATCGCGCTCGTGGCCCGGGTTGAAGTGAAAGACGGTGGCGCGCAAGCCGAGCGAGGGCAGCAGCCAGGATTCGAGGTAATGGAACTGGGCGCGGCCGGGGGTGGGCCGGGCCACGTAGAGGCCCCACGGGTGAACCGCATAGTCGTCCACGTCCCGCACGATGCCCTTGGGATCGGTGTTGGTGCGGGCGATCAGGTCGAACGTCTCGTGCTTGGGCGGATGGATGCACCTACTCTAGTCACAATGAGCGACCTCAGCGGAAAGACAGCCCTGGTCACCGGCGGGAATTCGGGCATCGGGCTGGCGGCCGCGCAGCGGCTGGCCGACGCGGGCGCCCACGTCATCCTGACCGGGCGCAACCAGCAGACCATCGACGCCGCCGTGGCCTCGATCGGTGAACGGGCGACGGGCGTCCGCGCTGACGTGGCCAACCTTGACGACGTGGCCGCCGTCGCCGACGTCGTCGCCTCCCGCGGAGCGGGCCTCGACGTGCTCTTCGCCAACGCGGGCGGCGGAGAATTCGCGGCACTGGGCGACATTTCGGTCGAACACTTCACGTCCACGTTCATGACCAACGTGGGCGGCACGCTGTTCACCGTGCAAGCCATGCTGCCGCTGCTCAACCGCGGGTCGTCGATCGTGCTGACCGGCTCGACCGCCGCCTACAACGGCACCCCCGCGTTCAGCGTGTACGCGGCGACCAAGGCGGCGATCCGCTCGTTCGGGCGGACCTGGGCCGCCGAACTCGTGGGCCGCGGGATCCGGGTCAACACCATCGTTCCCGGACCGGTCGAGACGCCGGGGCTTTTGGGGCTGGCGCCGGCCGGGCGGGAGCAGGAGTTGCGAGAAGGCGAGGCGGCCAAGGTGCCGATGGGCCGCCTGGGCAGGCCCGAGGAGGTCGCCGCGGCGGTGCTTTTCCTCGCGTCGGACGAGAGCAGCTTCATGACCGGCAGCGAGATCTTCGTCGACGGCGGTGCGGAGCAAATCTAGGGCCGCGCCGGCCTATCGGCGTAAGCGGATTCTCCACCGCACGAAGCCGGCGTAGAAGAGCGACAACGCCGCCAGCATGCCCATGTCCAGCAGCCACACCTTCGGCGTGTGCTGCCAGAACCGGTCCTGGGACAGCAGCGAAT
>NZ_LZJB01000385.1:0-9152 GCF_001666895.1 Mycobacterium sp. E3298 | reverse complement strand
GGTTGCGCGCCCTGCACGCGGTGGCCATCGTCAACGAGAACGACACGGTGGCCACCAACGAGATCCGGTTCGGCGACAACGATCGGCTGTCGGCGCTGGTGGCCCACCTCGTCGGTGCCGAAGCCCTGGTGCTGCTCTCCGACATCGACGGCCTCTACGACTCCGATCCCCGAAAAATCAAGGGTGCCAGGTTCATCGGGGAAGTCTCCGGGGCGGCGGATTTGTCCGGTGTGGTCGCCGGCCCGGGCAGCGACCTCGGGACCGGAGGAATGGTGTCGAAGATGTCCTCGGCATTGCTGGCCGCCGACGCCGGGGTGCCGGTCCTGCTGGCCGCGGCGTCCGACGCTGCCTCCGCGCTCACCGACGCATCGGTCGGCACGGTCTTCGCCGCACGGCCGGCCCGGATGTCGGCTCGCCGGTTCTGGGTGCGGTATGCCGCCGAGGCGGCCGGCGCGCTGATCCTCGACGACGGCGCGGTGCGCGCGGTGGTGGACCAGCGTCGGTCGCTGTTGGCCGCCGGCATCACCGCCGTGTCGGGCCGGTTCTACGCCGGGGACGTCGTCGAATTGCGCGGCCCGGACACGGCCATGGTGGCCCGGGGTGTGGTGGCCTACGACGCCACCGAACTGGCGACCATGATCGGCCGGTCGACCTCAGAGCTGCCAGGCGAACTCCGCCGGCCCGCGGTGCACGCCGATGACCTCGTGGCCGTATAGGGCGGCTAGCTGAACGGGTTGCTGTTGTCCTGCCAGGCGGCCGATTCGGGCCGCGGCCCGAACCGGCGGGCGTAGTCCTCGTGCATCTTGGCCTGCTTCTTGTTCTTGATCACATCGACCAGGTTCGGGTCGAGCCCGTGCTGCGCCAGCCGGTGCCGGCGCCAAACCTTGTTCAGCGCAAGCGAGATCAGCAGGGCCCAGATGTAGAGCGGCGCCGTCATCTCAGAGTGCACATACAGCGACGCGGGCAGCAGCCAGAACGGTGCGAGAACGAACAGCGGCGGGATGGCCCACCGAATCATGTGCCTGCGCACGGCTCCCGGGCCGGCCAGGTCGTTGGCCACCCAGGTGCGCATCGAGCTGGGTAGGCATCGACCGTACGAGTAGGTGATGCGTTGCCAGACGTTCGGTTTGGTGTCGGTCATGGTGGCTCCTAGTGCGGACGGGTCAGGACTGTAATGCGCCCGCTGCCAGGGCGGCTGTGTTGATGCGGGTAAGCACTTCGTGCAGGTGCCGAAGTTCGGTGATGTCGACGCCCAGGCGCTCGACCACGGCGGGCGGGATCTTGAGCGCACGGCGACGCAAGGCGGCGCCGCTCTCGGTGAGCTTCACCTCGGTGGAGCGCTCGTCGACCGCGCTTCGGGTACGGGTGATCAGGCCGATCGCTTCCAGGCGCTTGAGCATCGGCGACAGGGTCGCGGAATCCATCTGCAATGTGGTCGCGATGTCCTTGACCGACAGCGGTTTCCGCCGTGCCCCTGCCGCCTTCTGGTGGTCCCAAAGGGTCAGCATCACCAGGTACTGGGGATGGGTCAGCCCCAACGGTTCCAATAGCGGCCGGTAGACCGCCAAAACGGCCCGGTTGGTCACGCTCAGCGCGAAACAGACCTGCTGTTCGAGGGAAAGCGGGTCGATCTCCGGTGCGGCCAGCGATGCCATAATTGCATGGTAGGCGAATAGTTAGGGTATTAACTATATCGCGTTCGTCACACCCCGCGCATCAGCGATCCGAGGTCGGCTTGAGATACAGCGCACCCCAGACGATTTCGGCCAGCGTGGCGGCCAGTTCGGTGTCGTAATCGGCCGGCGAGGTCGGCAGATTCTGTTGGCACGCCCGCTCGACCATCCAAGTCAGCGCGCTGGCGGTGGTGGCCGCGGGCAACTCGGCCCGGATCGAGCCATCGGCCTGGCCGTCTTCGATGACCCGCGTCATCCGCCCGGTGACGGCGGTCAACAGGTTGCGGTAGGTCGCCGCGACCAGCGGGTCGTAGCCGGCCATCTCGTTGAGGGCGACCAGTACCGGTTGGTGTCGCCGATAGCTGGCGATGATGCCGTCCATCGCGGCGCGGACGTCGCCGGGATCGTGCCGACCCGCCACGCTCCACCAGCGGTCGGCGCTGTCCGCGAGGTCGGCGAACACCTGGTTGGCCAGGCGGCGCAGCAGGTGGCCTTTGTCCTCGAAGTAGATGTAGAAGCTCGCGCGCGAGATACCGGCCGCACTCGACAGTCGGTCCACGCTGAGCTCGGTGAAGCTGGCGCCGTCGCGCATCAGTCGCTCGGTGGCGTCCAGCAACCGGCGCTCGATCTGTTCTCGCCGCTGCTGTCGCTCCTGCTCGCGGTTGGCCTGCGGCTTCCGGGTGACCGATGGCATTCCCCCAGCATAGAGCCATCTTGGACAACTTGACTAGACATGATGTCTAGGAATAGTGTCGCTGGAGTCTGTGACCGAGGTCATACGCAACGGAGGATCGCCATGACCGTGATGACCGGAACGTCGGGCAGCGAAAAGCCCGGCCGCCCCTACGACCCCATCGACCTGTCCTCCCGCGCGTTCTGGTCGACGACGGCGGCCGACCGCGAACGATCGTTCGCGGTGCTGCGGGCCGAGCGGCCGGTGAGCTGGCATCCGCCGGTCGAGGACGCGCTGATGCCCGATCCCGCGGATCCGGGCTACTGGGCCGTCACCCGGCGGGCCGACATCGCCACGGTCAGCCGCAACAACGAGGTGTTCCTTTCGGGCCAGGGCGTCATGTTCGAGAACATCCCGGTGGAACTCCTCGAAGCGTCGCAGTCGTTCCTCGCGATGGACCCGCCGCGGCACACGAAGCTGCGCAAGCTGGTCAGCGCCGCGTTCACCCCACGCCAGATCCGGCGCATCGAGGACTCGATCAGGGCGAACGCCAGGGCGATCGTCGAGGAGCTGCGCGCGGCCGGCAGCGGGGCGGACTTCGTCGAGCACTGCGCCAAGCAACTGCCGATCCGCACCTTGTCGGACATGGTGGGGATTCCGGAATCGGAGCGAGAGCGGGTGGCGCACGCCGCGGACGCGCTGGTGTCCTGGGCCGACCCGATCTACCTCGACGGTCGCCACCCCCTGGAGGTTCTGCTCGAAAATCAGGGGTACCTGCACCAGGTCGCCGGCGCGCTGGCGGCCGAGCGCCGCAATCATCCCGGCGACGATCTGTTCAGCGGCCTGGTGAACGCCGAAGTCGACGGCGACCGGCTGACCGACGCGGAGGTGGCGGCCTTCTTCGTGCTGCTTTCCGTGGCCGCCAACGACACCACCCGTCAGACCACCAGCCACGCGATGAAGGCGCTGACCGACTTCGGAGATCAAAGAGCCTGGTTGCTGGAGGATTTCGACAACCGGATAGGAACGGCCGTCGAGGAATTCGTCCGCTGGGCCAGTCCCGTGATGACCTTTCGGCGCACGGCGGCAACGGATTTCGAGCTGTGCGACCAGACGATCCGGGCGGGGGAGAAGGTGGTGATGTTCTATCCGTCCGGCAATTGGGACACCGAGGTGTTCGACCATCCGGAGCGATTGGATCTGAGCCGCAGTCCCAACCCGCACGTCGGGTTCGGCGGGGGCGGGCTGCACTTCTGCCTCGGTGCCCATGTGGCCCGGGCACAGCTGCGGGCCATCTTCGCGGAGCTGCTGCGCCAGCTGCCGGATATCCAGGCGGGCGATCCCGCCTACGTGGCGGGCAATTTCGTCCACGCCATCCGCAGCATGCGGTGCACGTTCTAAAGCATTGCGATCGGCGACAATTCGTCGACGAGCAACGTCAGCAGCTCGGAGCAGCCGCCGTCGACCTTGACGGTGGCCAGGTCGTCCCCGCGGGTAGGACCGCGGTTGACGATGGCGATCGGCGTGCCGAGCGCTGCCGCATGACGCACGAACCGGTAGCCCGAGAACACTGTTAGCGACGAGCCGGCGACCAGCAGCGCGTCGGCTTCTTCCACCAGTGAATAGGCTTGGTCGACAACCGCTTTGGCCACGCTCTCACCGAAGTAGACGATGTCCGGTTTGAGCATGCCGCCGCAGCTCGGGCAGTCGAGGTAGCGGAACGACGTGGTGTCGGCGACGACGGCGTCGGCGTCGGGGGCTACGGCCAGACCGCCGCCCGCTCCGGCGCGTTCGACGAATCCCGGGTTGAGCGATTCGAGCTGATCGGCCAGCGCGGCGCGGCTCATGGTGTAGCCGCAGCCCAGGCAGACCACCCGCGCGTAGGTGCCGTGCAGGTTGACGACGTTGGTGCTGCCGGCCTTGGTGTGCAGCAGGTCGACGTTCTGGGTGATCACCCCGGTCACCACCGAAGCGCGCTCGAGGGCGGCCAACGCCCGGTGCCCGGCGTTGGGCAGCGTGTCGTCCATGTGTCGCCAGCCGACGTGGTTGCGCGCCCAGTAACGCTGCCGGAACGCCGGATCCGAGGTGAACTGGCGGATCGTCATGGGATTGCTGGGCGGCGAATCGGGTCCGCGGTAGTCGGGGATGCCGGAGTCGGTGGACAGGCCGGCGCCGGTCAGCACCGCGATCCGGCGACCGGTCAGCAACGCGACCAGCTCCGGCGATTCGGCGCGGCGGGTGGTCACCTGTTCGAGGGTACGGGGCGTCGAGCTCCGGACGTCTGCCTTCACAAGCGGTCACCGGGCGCAATGTGGTTGATTGTTGCCATGGCCACAGCCGCCGAGCATGCCGCGGGACAGCTCGCTTCGGTGCGTGATGACCCGATGGCGCGGCTCGCGCTGCTGCGGACCCTCTACGAGACACCGGCCGGCTGGGACGAGCGGCGTCTGCCCTACCGGCGCGCGGCGCTGGCGTTCATGCGCTGGGAGTTGCGTCGCGGAGTGCTGAACCCCACTGACGCCGCGGCGCCGGGCAGTCCCTGGTGGCGTGCGATCAACGACCGGCTCTTGCGCGATACCGCCGAAGCGCGCGCCCACGTGCTCGGCCTGGGCGGCCCCACCACCTCGTCGAGCGTCGCCGACTCGGTGACGTTCATCCGCCGGCCGTCGGTGCGAACGTGGTACCGGGCCCACAACGCCATCATCGTCAGGGCCTACCTGGATAACCATGAGTTGGCCGAGGGCGAGTCGCGCGTCGAACGCTTCTTCATCAACCTGGTGCTGGTGCGGGTCCTCTTCGCGCACGCGTTGGTGGCCGCGCCGCGGTTGGCGCTGGGCTGGCTGTCACCGCTCGCACCCTTGTTGGGCGACCCGCGCCTGGCAGTCACCGGCATCTTCTTGCAGCTGTCGAGGGTGCTGCCGGACCGTTACCCGCTGCGGGAGGACCTGGACTGGTACGTCGGCCGGGAAAACGGATTCGGTCGTGTTCTCGACCTCGGCGTCATCCGGCCACGACTTGACCAGCTGTACTCCTGGTCCGCGAGGGAATTGTCGATACCCGAGCTCGCGCCGCTGCTCCGCGACGGTGTGCCCGCCTACGCCTGGGACTGCAGCGACATGGGGCCTTGGGGGCTCGTCTCCGGGGCTGACGACGCGCGCGGCCCGCAGGGTGCTTCCGCCACCGAAATTCGTTGCCTGATCCCGCCGGGTGGCTCTCCCAGGGCGGGCCTTCGGGTCTGGCGCGCCTGACTAACCGAGGCAGTCGGCGGCCGTGGTGATCTCGGCCGACATGTTCTTCTCCATCATCTTGCACGCCGCCTCGGCCAGGTCGGTGTCGATGCCGGCCACGGCGTCCGTCGGGATGACGACGGGAAAGTGGCGCACGTAGGCGTCGAGTGCGGTGTAGAGGATGCACTGCTCGGTGACCTGCCCGGCGATGACCAGCCGCTTGGTCTCCAGCCGGTTCAACAGATACGCCAGCGCGGTCGCGTAGAAGGCGCTGTGCCGCACCTTGGTCATCACGCGGCAGTCTCCGGACGGCACGATCGGCTTCACCAGATCGGGCCGGGCTCCGTCGAGCGCGGAGCTGACGATGTCGGAGAACTGAGCGGCGAAATCGCCGTAGTTGTCGTTGACGTAGATCAGGTCCACGTCGTCGGATTCCCGTGCGCGCCGGACCAAATCGGCCAGCGGGTCTATGACCTTGCCCACATTGGGTATCAATTCTTCAGCGTCGGGATGCTGATAGGTGTTCATCATGTCGACCACCACGACGGCAGTATCGCTCATGATGGAGGGGATACCCGGCGGCCGCGGGTTGACACCGGTCAGGCGACAATGGAAGGGCGATGGACTTTTACAACGCTTACAGCCAGGGCTTTGTCCGGGTTGCCGCGTGCACCCATCACACCACGATCGGCGATCCGGCGGCCAACGCCGAGTCGGTCCTGGGGCTGGCGCGCGAGTGCCACGACGACGGCGTCGCGGTGGCGGTGTTCCCCGAGCTGACGCTGTCCGGGTATTCGATCGAGGACATCGTGATGCAGGACCTCCTGCTCGACGACGTGACGGCCGCGATCGAGAGCCTCGTCGCGTCCTCGACCGATCTGCTACCGATCCTCGTCGTCGGCGCCCCGCTGCGGTATCGCCATCGCATCTACAACACCGCGGTGGTGATTCACCGTGGCGCCGTGTTGGGGGTGGTGCCCAAGTCGTACCTGCCCACTTATCGGGAGTTCTACGAACGACGCCAGATCGCGCCGGGAGATGACGAGCGCGGCACCATCCGGATTTGCGACGCCGACGTCCCGTTCGGCCCCGACCTGCTGTTCGCCGCCTCCGACATCCCCGGCTTCGTCCTGCATGTCGAAATCTGTGAGGACATGTTCGTGCCGATCCCGCCCAGCGCGGAGGCGGCGTTGGCCGGCGCGACGGTGCTGGCGAACCTGTCCGGCAGTCCCATCACGATTGGCCGCGCCGAAGACCGCTGCCTGCTGGCCCGCTCGGCGTCGGCGCGCTGCCTGGCCGCCTACGTCTACGCCGCCGCGGGCGAGGGCGAGTCGACCACCGACCTGGCCTGGGACGGTCAGACCATGGTGTGGGAGAACGGCGAACTGCTGGCCTCGTCCGAGCGCTTCCCGAAAGGGGAGCGACGCAGCGTCGCGGATGTGGATCTCGACCTGCTGCGCTCAGAACGCCTGCGAATGGGGACGTTCGACGACAACCGGCGCCACCATCGCGGGGCGGCCGAGTCGTTCCGGCGCGTCGACTTCCGGCTGGAGCCGCCGGCCGGCGACCTCGGATTGCGCCGCGACGTGGAGCGTTTCCCGTTCGTCCCGGCCAATCGCGAACGCCTGGAACAGGATTGCTACGAGGCCTACAACATCCAGGTTTCGGGGCTCGAGCAGCGGCTGCGCGCGCTGAACTACCCGAAGATCGTGATCGGGATCTCCGGCGGCCTGGATTCGACGCACGCGCTGATCGTCGCCGCGCGCGCGATGGACCGGGAGGAACGGCCGCGCAGCGACATTCTCGCGTTCACGCTGCCCGGGTTCGCGACGGGCGACCGCACCAAACGCAACGCGATCGAGCTGTGCCGCGCGCTCGGTGTCACCTTCGCCGAGATCGACATCACCGAGACCGCGATGGTGATGTTCAAAGAGATGGACCACCCGTTCGGGCGTGGGGAAAAGGTTTACGACGTCACCTTCGAGAACGTGCAGGCGGGCCTGCGCACCGACTACCTGTTCCGGCTGGCCAACCAGCGCGGCGGCATCGTGCTCGGCACCGGCGACCTCTCCGAGATCGGGCTGGGTTGGTCGACCTACGGGGTGGGCGATCAGATGTCGCACTACAACGTCAATGGCGGTGTCCCGAAGACGCTGATCCAGCACCTGATCCGCTGGGTGATCTCGTCCGGCCAGTTCGAATCCGACGTCACCGACGTGCTGCAGTCGGTGCTTGACACCGAGATCTCCCCGGAGCTCGTCCCGAAGGGCGAAGAGGAAGAGCTGCAGAGCAGCGAGGACAAGGTCGGACCGTATGCGCTGCAGGACTTCTCACTGTTCCACGTGTTGCGTTACGGGTTCCGGCCGTCGAAGATCGCGTTCCTGGCCTGGCACGCGTGGAGCGACCCCGAGCGGGGCAACTGGCCGCCGGGATTCCCCGAGGACAAGCGACCGACCTACTCGCTGAAGGAGGTTCGGCATTGGCTCGGGGTCTTCGTGCAGCGCTTCTATTCGTTCAGCCAATTCAAGCGTTCGGCGCTGCCCAACGGCCCGAAGGTGTCGCACGGCGGCGCGCTGTCGCCCCGCGGTGATTGGCGCGCCCCGTCGGACATGTCCGCGCGCATCTGGCTCGACGAGATCGACCGCCAGATTCCCGAGGAATAGCGCGTCGCGGGCCCGCCCGGGATCGCCGGACGGGCCACGAACGGCCCGGCTCACGCCCTCGCGCGGCGCCAGCCCTGGTATTGCAGCTCCGCGAACACCAGCGTGTAGGCCCCGGCCGCCAGGTTCAACGCGACGCCGGCCGAGGTCAGCGGGAAGACGTCCGTGAGCACCAGCACCACGGCGGCCACCGTGTAGAGCAGGTTGCCGATGATGACGGCCATGCCGGCGCGGCGCACCGACGGCAGGTTGGCGAGTCCGAACACCAGCACGCCGTAGCCGAGCAAGAAGGCGCCCATCCCGTACTCGAACGCTTTCGTGGTACCCGAGAGCTCGGCGAGCCGGCCGGCCAGCGGGATGCCGGCCAGGCCGACCAGCCCGCTGATGGCGGCGTCGGCGCGCATGGCCAGGCGCAGCAGGCCGTCCCGGGTGCCCGTGCGATCAATCGTGGTAGCGGACATGATGTTCCTTTCTCGATGGCTGAAAACGATCGCCACCGACGTTGCCCGCGAACCACTGCCAGATCGACGCCGGACGCTGCCAACTGCTGCCAACCGCAGGTCAGGCCAGCGATTGCAGCGCCGCGTCGATCGCTTCGGCATCCGGTGCGCAGTCGCCGGCACCGGCTACCAGCGTCGCCAGCGCCCCCGCGGCGCAGGCGCGTCGCAGCGCGTGCAGCCGTCCGGCGGGCGAACCCGGATGGGGTGGCCAGCTTCCCGCGAGCACACCGGCGAACACGTCCCCGGCGCCGGTGGTGTCCACCGCGGCCACCGCCGGAGCGGGCACCACAAAGTCGCCGTCGACACCTGCGTACCGCGCGCCGCGCGCCCCCAGGGTGGTGACCAGGTGATCGGGGCGCCACGGCCATTCGTCGGCCTCGGCCTCGTTGACGATGACCACGTCTGCCGCGGCGGCAAGG
>NZ_LZJB01000384.1:0-577 GCF_001666895.1 Mycobacterium sp. E3298 | reverse complement strand
GCCCAAGGGTGTGGCCGTCACCCATCGCAATGTCACCCAGTTGCTGGAGTCGGTGCACGACGAGCTGGCCCTGGGCCGGGTGTGGTCGCAGTGTCACTCGCTGGCCTTCGACTTCTCGGTGTGGGAGATCTTCGGGTCGCTGTTGCACGGCGGCCGGCTGGTGATCGTGCCCGACGCGGTGGTCCGCTCACCAGAAGACCTGCACGCCATGCTGATTCGCGAAGAAGTCAGCGTGCTGAGCCAGACACCGTCGGCGTTCTACGCCCTCTCACCCGAGTTGGCCAGGGAGGGGAAGCTGCGCACGGTGGTATTCGGTGGCGAGGCGCTCGAACCGCATCGGCTGGGCAAGTGGTTGAACCGCCAGCAGCGGTCGCCGCGCCTGATCAACATGTATGGCATCACCGAGACCACGGTGCACGCCTCGTTCCGGGAGATCGTCGCGAGCGACGTCGACAGCACCGCCAGCCCGATCGGCACACCGCTGGCCCACCTGAGCTTCCTCGTCCTCGACGAGTGGCTGAATCCGGTGCCGGTGGGTGTGGTGGGTGAGTTGTATGGGGCGGGGGGGGGGGTGGGG
>NZ_LZJB01000383.1:0-4647 GCF_001666895.1 Mycobacterium sp. E3298 | reverse complement strand
GGGCGCGCGGACGGTGGCCTTGTGGGAACCGGCGCTGCGGCCCGATCTGCTGGGCGAGAACGGGGCACCGGTGCGCCGCTCCGCCGGCGCGGAGGCGGCGCGGGTGATGGCCGACCTGATCGCCGAGGGGGCGCAGACGCTGACGTTCGTGCGCTCGCGCCGCGCCGCGGAGCTGACCGCGCTGGGCACCCAGGCGCGGCTGGACGACATCGCCCCGGAGCTCTCCGGCAAGGTGGCCTCCTATCGCGCCGGCTACCTCGCCGAAGACCGCACCGCGCTGGAACGTGCCCTCGCCGAGGGCCGGCTGCGCGGGCTGGCCACCACGAACGCCCTGGAGCTTGGTGTCGACATCGCCGGACTGGACGCGGTGGTGCTCGCCGGGTTCCCCGGGACCGTCGCCTCGTTCTGGCAGCAGGCCGGCCGGTCGGGCCGGCGCGGGCAGGGCGCGCTGGTGGTGTTGATCGCCCGCGACGACCCGCTCGACACCTACCTGGTCCACAACCCCACCGCGCTGCTGGGCAAGCCCGTCGAACGGGTGGTGATCGATCCCGCCAACCCCTACATCTTGGGACCCCAACTGCTCTGCGCCGCAACCGAAATGCCGCTCGAGGAGGCGGAAGTGCGTGACTTCGGCGCCATCGAGGTGGCCGAGGGCCTGCTCGACGACGGCCTGCTGCGTCGCCGCAACGGCAAGTACTTTCCCGCGGCCGGCCTAGAACCGCATGGCGCCGTGGACATCCGGGGTTCGGCGGGCGGCCAGATCGTGATCGTGGAGGCCGACACCGGGCGGTTGCTGGGCAGCACGGGCGTCGGTCAGGCCCCGGCGTCGGTCCACCCGGGTGCCGTCTACCTGCATCAGGGGGAGAGCTACGTCGTCGACTCACTGGACTTCGACGACGCGATCGCCTTCGTGCACGCCGAGGACCCCGGTTACGCCACGTTCGCCCGCGAAATCACCGACATCGCCGTCACCGGCACCGGAGAACGCGCGCAGTACGGTCCCGTCACACTGGGTCTGGTGCCGGTCACCGTCACCCACCAGGTGGTGGGCTACCTGCGCCGCCGGCTCTCCGGCGAGGTGATCGACTTCATCGAGCTGGACATGCCGGAGCAGACGCTGGCGACCACGGCGGTGATGTACACCATCACCGAAGAAGCGTTGCTGCGCAAGGGTATTGACGTACCGAGGATCCCCGGATCGTTGCATGCCGCCGAGCACGCCGCGATCGGCCTGCTGCCGCTGGTGGCCAGCTGCGACCGCGGCGACATCGGCGGCTTGTCGACCGCGGTGGGACCGGATCCGGCCGGCCTGCCCAGCGTCTTCGTGTACGACGGCTATCCGGGCGGCGCCGGGTTCGCCGAGCGCGGCTATCGCAAGGTGGGCACGTGGCTGGGTGCGACAGCCGCCGCCATCGAGGCATGCGACTGCCCCCGGGGATGTCCGTCCTGCGTGCAGTCCCCCAAGTGCGGCAACGGCAACGACCCGCTCGACAAGGCGGGCGCGGTGCGGGTGCTGGAACTCGTCCTGGCGCAGTTGCCGCGCGCCGAGCAACCCGGCGGATGACGACCGACCCCTCGACGGTCGACCCCGCGGATCTGCTCTGTGACACCCGTCCCGAGCGCGCATTTCCTGCTGCTTGAAGAAACGGGCGCGTGCTGTCGCACGGTCGGACGAACGCTCACCGGTGAGCGGTTGGCGGCCGGCTGCGCGGGCGCAGCAGCAAACTATCAAAGGCCGCGGCGGCATGGCAACTTCATCGGCATCGGCGTTGCGGCCCGAAGGCGTTGGCGCAGAGAACGATAGCGTTTTCTGCGGCCGATTCGAATCCTGCCTATAGGCCCGAGGTCCCGAGGAGTCGGGCCCCCGCCGTAAAATCTCACCGCATGGGCCACGACTGGTTGCTCGTGGAGACGCTGGGGGGTGAACCCACCGTGGTGGCGCAGGGGCGCCAACTCAAGAACCTCGTGCCCATCACCACGTTCTTGCGCCGCAGTCCCTATCTGTCCGCGGTCCGGACCGCGATCGCCGAGACGGTGCAGACCGGACAGAGCCTGACCAGCATCACACCCAAGCGCGACCGCGTGATTCGCACCGAACCGGTGGTGATGTCCGACGGCTATATCCACGGGGTGCACGTGTGGACCGGGCCCGCCGACGTCGAACCGCCGGAGCGGCCGATTCCGGGGCCGCTCAAGTGGGATCTGACCCAGGGCGTCGCCACCGACACCAGGGAGTCGCTGGTGAACAGCGGAAAGAATCCGGAGGTGGAGGTCACGTTCGGCCGGGCCTTCGCAGAAGATCTCCCATCCCGGGACCTCAATCCCAACGAGACCAAGGTCCTCGCCATGGCCGTCAAGGCCAAGCCCGACCAAACCATCTGCAGCACTTGGGATCTCACTGACTGGCAGGGCAACCCCATGCGGATCGGCTTCGTCGCGCGGACCGGATTGGAAGAGGGACCCGACGGCCGCGACCATCTGGTCGCGCGGGCGATCAACTGGCGCGCAGAACTCAAGGGCCCGGCGGTGTCGACCGACGATCTGGCGCAACGGATCCTGAGCGGACTGGCCCAGGCCGGCGTGCACCGGGCACTGATCGACCTGAAGAATTGGGCGTTGCTGAAGTGGCTGGACGAGCCCTGCACCTTCTACGACTGGCGGGGCAGTGAGACGGGCAAGCCGAAGGTGCATCCGGACGATCAGCACTTGGTGGCGTCGATGACGGAGGAATTCGGCCACGGCGCCACGAGTCGGGTGTTGCGCATGCCCGGCAATCACGACGACTGGGTGCCGGTGCACGTCACGGTCAACCGGGTGGAGCTCGAACCGGATACCTACGCCGGCCTGGTGTCGCTGCGGTTGCCCTCCGATGAGGAACTCGCCGCCGCGGGGCTCTCGGACGGCCCCGAGCCGACCGGCTAACCGACCACGGGCAGCAGGCGTTGAGCGGCCAGCGAGAGGCGCTGGCCGGCGAGTTGCGGCCAGGCCTGCACCGCGCAGAACGGCGCGCACTGGTCCTGCGACGAACGAGTGCCGACGTGCACGCAGCACTGCACCAGCCGCTCTTCGATCATCGTCGACATGTCCATGAACGGTTTGACCGTGATGCGCACGACTCGCTCGCCCAGCATCCGCCGCAGTTGGCGCCGCCGGCCGGGCAGCGCGGCGGACGCCACCGTCAGCAACGTCGCCATGCCGAGATCGCAGTTCTCGCAGATCATGCGCCACACGTCCGACATCTGCGGGTGTGACAGCGAGGACTGCTCCGACAGCAAGCCCATCAGCGATTCCCGCACCGCCAGGCGCAACTCGCGGGGGATGTCGGAGTCGGCGATCCGGTTGGCGACCAACCCGAGCTTGTCTTTGAGGTTGTCGTGGCCGATCAGGGCGACCAGCGAACGCCATTGCCCGCTGTCGTCACGGAGCGCGTACCCGACCGAACAGCAATGCGGGTGCGAGCAGGGCAGCGCGGTCAGGTCCCGCCAGGTGATTAGGTCGCCGGTCTGCGGGCCCAACCGCCTCAGCACACCGGTATGGGTGAGGCGCCTGTCCGGGTCGATGAGATCGGAACGCCCGGACGCGAATTGCGGCTGGATGCAGACGCCTCCGACGTACGGCGTGTCCAGCGCGAGCCTGACGACGCCGCCGATCTCGTCGTCGTTCACGCCGAGCGCCGCCGTCATCACCAGGGTGGTGAAGATTTGACGCTCGGAAAGTCGCCGCAGCGCCGCGTGCTTGACCCGCGACAGGTCACCGCCGCGGTGGTGGCGGTGCGCGGCCGGCGATATCCCGTCGTATTGCAGGTACACCTCGGCGCGTTCGCGGTACTCGGTGAGCAGGTCGAGGAGCTCGTCATCCTGCGCTATCCGCAAACCATTGGTGTTCAACAGGATTCGCGTGATGGGTCGCGAACTCAGCTCGGCGAGCAGCTCGGGCAGCTGCGGATGCAGGCTTGGTTCGCCGCCGCTGAGCATCACCACGTCGAGGCGCCCGTTCTCGCGTGCCAGGCGCTGGTCGACGTTGGCCAGCACGTCGCCGACCGCGACGACGTCGCGAAGGTCTGGCGACGAGTCGGCGAAGCAGGTCGGGCAGCGCAGGTTGCAGGTCGCGGCGACATCCTCGAGCAGGATGCAGGTGTGTTGGGTCTGCATCTGTGGCAAGCCGCGCAGATAGGCCGACGGGATCGGGTCGAAGTTACCCGGGCTGTCGGGGACATGGGCCTTGGTGGGCGCGGTCCACTCCTCGAGGTAGGCAAGGATTTCGGGGTCTTCGTCGTACAGCGTCCGAACGAGTCCATGCCGGGGACAGCCTCGTTCGAGCCAGACCTGGCCGTCGCCGCGCACGGCGAGCCAGCCACTGAGCCGCGCCACGTCACTCAACGGGCGATCGGGTTGTTCGGCGTGACATCGCGGGCAAAAAGCGTTGACGTAGCGGTGGATTCGGTCACCGCGCAGTTCCATGCCGTTCATCGGGTGATGTGGTAGAGCATCGGGTTCAATCCGGTGCAGATGCCGACGGTGAAGATGGAGGTGAGCGCCCAGCCGATCATCAGTCCCATGCCGATCCCCCTCGCCCACGCGCTGCCCTTGACGAACAGCAGCGCGCCCCCGCCGCCGAAGGCGATCAGCCCGAGCATGACGGCCCCCG
>NZ_LZJB01000382.1:0-8996 GCF_001666895.1 Mycobacterium sp. E3298 | reverse complement strand
ATTCACCGCCACCTGGTACACGCTGCTGTTCGGTTTCACCGCGTTCGCGATGGCGCTGATGGGCCTCGCGCTGGCCGGCTCGCGCTGGCGACACCGCGGGTGGCGGGCGGCGCTCGACCCGCTGCGCAGGCTGGGCGTGATCGCCGTCATCGCCGCCGCCATCGGCAGCACCACCTGGCTGCCGTTCCTGTTGCGGGCGATCCGCAGCCCGGTGAGCAACTCCGGCAGCGCGGCGCACTACCTGCCGGCCGACGGCGCCGTGCTGACCTTCCCGATGCTGCAGTTCTCCCTGCTGGGCACGATCTGCCTGCTCGGAGCGCTGTGGCTGGTGGTGCGCGCCCGGTCGTCGGTGCGGGCCAGCGCCCTGGGGATCGGCGTGCTGGCCATCTACCTGTGGTCGCTGCTGTCGATGCTGACGACGCTGGCGCGCACCACGCTGCTGTCGTTCCGGCTGCAGCCCACCCTGACCGTGCTGCTGGTCGCCGCCGGGGCGTTCGGCTTCGTCGAGGCGGTGCGCGCGCTGTCCGCGCGGGGCCGCGCCGTGCTGCCCCTCGCCGGCGCCGTCGGCCTGGCCGCCGCGATCGCGTTCAGCCAGGACATCCCCGACGTGCTGCGCCCGGATCTCACCGTCGCCTACACCGACACGGACGGCAACGGCCAGCGCGGCGACCGGCGACCGCCCAGCTCGGAGAAGTTCTACCCCGACATCGACCGCGCCATCGTGACCGTGACCGGGCGCCCCCGCGACCAGACCGTCGTGATGACCGCCGACTACAGCTTCCTGTCCTTCTATCCCTATTGGGGATTCCAGGGACTGACGTCGCACTACGCCAACCCACTCGCGCAGTTCGACCTGCGGGCCGCCCAGATCAACAAATGGTCCAAACTCAAGTCCGCCGACGAGCTGCTGCACGCGCTGGACACCTGTCCCTGGCCGCCGCCCACGGTGTTCCTGATGCGCCGCGGCGCGAACGGCAACTACACCCTGCGGCTCGCCGAGGACGTCTACCCCAACCAGCCCAACGTCCGGCGCTACACCGTCGACCTGCGGGCCGCCCTTTTCGAGAGCCCGCAGTTCGTCGTTCAAAGCGCCGGCCCGTTCGTGCTGGCCATCCGCAAGCCGGTGCCGGGCCGCTGATGAGCACCGACACCTCGCCTCAAAAGGGGCCGCCGAGCATCGAAGAACTAGCATCTAGCACCGTGACCGAGACGGGAGCGAACCACCGGATCACTCGGTGGGTAGCTATCGTCGCCGGGCTGCTCGGGGCTTTGCTGGCCATCGCGACCCCGCTGCTGCCGGTCAACCAGACCACCGCCCAGCTGAACTGGCCGCAGAACGGCACGTTCGAAAGCGTCGACGCTCCCCTGATCGGTTACGTCGCGACCGATTTGAACATCAGCGTGCCGTGTCAGGCCGCCGCCGGGCTGGCCGGTCCCCAGAACGCCGCCAAGACCGTGCTGTTGTCCACGGTGCCCAAGCAGGCCCCCAAGGCCGTCGACCGCGGGCTGCTCATCCAGCGCGCCAACGACTACCTCGTGGTCGTCGTGCGCAACGTCGCGGTGGTGACCGCCCCGCTGAGCCAGGTGCTCAGCCCGGCCTGCCAGCGGCTGACCTTCACCGCCCACGCGGAGAAGGTCACCGCCGAGTTCGTCGGCCTGACCCAGGGGCCCAACACCGAGCACCCCGGCGCACCGCTGCGCGGCGAGAAGAGCGGTTACGACTTCCGGCCCCAGATCGTCGGCGTCTTCACCGACCTGAGCGGGCCGACACCGCCCGGCCTGAGCTTCTCGGCGACCATCGACACCCGCTACAGCAGCAGCCCCACCGAGCTGAAGATGGCGGCGATGATCCTCGGGCTCGTGCTGACGGCCGCCGCCCTGGTCGCCCTGCACCTGCTCGACACCGCCGACGGCAGCCGCCACCGCCGCTTCCTGCCGTCGCGCTGGTGGTCGATCGGCGGGCTGGACGCTCTGGTCATCGCCGTGCTGGTGTGGTGGCAGTTCGTCGGCGCCAATACCTCCGACGACGGCTACATCCTGACCATGGCCCGGGTGTCCGAGCACGCCGGCTACATGGCCAACTATTACCGCTGGTTCGGCACGCCGGAGGCGCCCTTCGGCTGGTACTACGACCTGCTGGCGGTGTGGGCCCATGTCAGCACCGCCAGCATCTGGATGCGGTTGCCAACCTTGGCCATGGCGCTGACGTGCTGGTGGGTGATCAGCCGTGAAGTGATGCCGCGCCTGGGCCACGCCGTCAAACAGAACCGCGGCGCGGCGTGGACCGCGGCGGGCATGTTCCTGGCCGTGTGGCTCCCGCTGAACAACGGCCTGCGCCCCGAGCCGATCATCGCGCTGGGCATCCTGCTGACCTGGTGCTCGGTGGAGCGCGCGGTAGCCACCAGCCGGCTGCTGCCGGTGGCGGTCGCCTGCATCATCGGTGCGCTGACGCTGTTCTCCGGACCGACCGGCATCGCCTCGATCGGCGCCCTGCTGGTCGCCATCGGGCCGTTGCGGACGATCCTGCACCGCAGGTCGAAACGATTCGGCGCGCTGCCGCTGGTGGCACCCCTGTTCGCGGCGGTCACCGTCACCGCCATCCTGATCTTCCGAGACCAAACCCTGGCCGGCGAGATCCAGGCCAGCATGCTCAAGCGGGCCGTCGGCCCCAGCCTGAGCTGGTTCGACGAACACATCCGCTACGAGCGCCTGTTCATGGCCAGCCCGGACGGCTCGGTCGCCCGCCGCTTCGCGGTGCTGGCGCTGGTCCTGGCGCTCGCGATCACGGTCGCAATGTCGTTGCGCAAGGGCCGGATTCCGGGCACGGCCGCCGGGCCGAGCCGCCGCATCGTCGGAATCACGATCATCTCCTTTATCGCGATGATGTTCACGCCCACCAAGTGGACCCACCATTACGGGGTGTTCGCCGGGCTGGCCGGCCCGCTGGGCGCGCTGGCCGCCGTCGCCGTGACTTCCGTGGCGATGCGGTCGCGGCGCAACCGCACCATGTTCGCGGCCGCGGTGCTGTTCCTGATGGCCCTGTCGTTCGCCAGCGTCAACGGCTGGTGGTATGTCTCCAATTTCGGTGTGCCATGGTCGAATTCGTTCCCGGCGTGGCATTACGCCTTTGCCACCGCGCTACTCGGGCTGACGGTCGTGGTGCTGCTACTGGCCGCGTGGTTCCATTTCGTCGATCCAGACAACGGCGCGCCGACGACCCGCCTGGGCGCACGAGTCGCGGGAATCGTCCAGTCCCCGTTGGCAATTGCGACCTGGCTGCTGGTGGTGTTCGAGGTGGCGTCGCTGACACTGGCGATGGTCGACCAGTACCCCGCCTGGACGGTGGGCCGCTCCAACCTCGAGGCCCTCACCGGCAAGTCCTGCGGACTGGCCGAGGACGTGCTGGTGGAACAGGACCCCAACGCCGGCGCGCTGGCGCCGGTGAGCGCCACGGTGGCCGACGCGCTGGGCGCGGGCCTGTCGGAAGCCTTCACCCCCAACGGTATTCCAGCCGACGTCCGTGCCGACCCCGTGATGGAACGCCCGGGCGACCGCAGCTTCATCAACGACGACAGGCTGGTCACCGGCGCCGAAGCCGGCACCGAGGGCGGCACCACCCCGGCACCGGGGATCAACGGTTCGGTCGCCCAGCTGCCCTACAGCCTGGACCCCGCGCGCACACCGGTGCTCGGCAGCTGGCGGTCGGGCATCCAACTGCCCGCCCACCTGCGGTCGGGCTGGTACCGGCTGCCCACCCGCGACAGCGCCCGGCCGCTGCTGGTGGTGAGCGCGGCCGGCCGCTTCGATCCCCGCGAGGTGCAGGTCCAGTGGGCGACCGACGACCAAGCGGCCGGCGGACACCCCGGCGGGTCGTTGCAGTTATCCGACGTGGGCGCCTCCCCAGCCTGGCGGAACCTGCGGTTGCCGCTGTCGGCCATCCCCGCCAACGCCACCCAGATCCGATTGGTCGCCGACGACGAAGACCTGGCGCCGCAGCACTGGATCGCGCTCACCCCGCCGCGCATCCCGCAGCTGCGCACGCTGCAGGACGTCGTCGGCTCGAAGGACCCGGTGTTCCTGGATTGGCTCGTCGGCCTGGCGTTCCCCTGCCAGCGTCCGTTCGGCCACCAAAACGGCGTCGACGAAACGCCGAAATGGCGCATCCTGCCTGACCGTTTCGGCGCCGAAGCCAACTCGCCGGTGATGGACAACAACGGTGGCGGCCCGCTGGGCGTCACCGAGCTGCTGCTGAAGGCCACCACCATGGCGACCTATCTGAAGGACGACTGGTCGCGCGACTGGGGTTCCCTGCAACGGCTGACGCCCTACTACGCCGGGGCGCAGCCCGCCCGCCTGCAGCTGGGGACGGTCACCCGCAGCGGCCTGTGGAGCCCCGCGCCGCTGCGTAAGAGCTAGCGAGGGGGCCGGCAATGACGGCAAGCCTGATGAGCATGGCCCGCGACGAACGGGCCGACCTGGCCGAGTTCCTGGCCACCCTGACGCCCGAGCAGTGGGAGGCGCCCAGCCTCTGCACGCACTGGACGGTCAAAGACGTTGTCGCGCATACGATCAGCTATGAAGAGCTCGGCCCGTTAGGTCTGGCGGGGCGCTTCGCGAAGGGCTGGATCGTCCGCGCCAACCAGGTGGGCGTCGACGAGTTCGCCGGCCTGGGTCCGGAACAACTGCTCGACTTTCTGCGAGCCCATCTCCAGCCGCGCGGGCTGACAGCGGGTTTCGGCGGAATGATCGCGCTCGTCGACGGCACGATCCATCACCAGGACATCCGCCGCGCCCTCGACCGGCCTCGCATCGTCCCCGCCGATCGGCTCGAGCGCGTCCTGCAGCTGGTGCCGGGCAACCCGAGGCTCGGGGCCGGCCGCCGGATCCGGGGGCTGCGCCTGCGCGCCACCGACCTCGACTGGGCACACGGCCGCGGGCCGGAAGTCACCGGCCCCGGCGAGGCTTTGCTGATGGCGATGTCGGGCCGCCCGGCGGCGCTCGCCGACCTCGACGGCCCGGGCCTGAACACCCTGGCGGCCCGGCTCCCCCGCTGACGCCGCGCGGCCCCGCGCGGCCCCGCGTCCTCAGCGGACAAAGCGGCTTCGCTTACGATCGAGCCTCGTGCCCCACGACGGTAATCAGCGATCGCAGCGGATCCCGCGGTTCGTCGCCGCCGTCGCCGGCATCGTCGGACTGCTGTTGTGCGCGCTCGTCCCGCTTCTTCCAGTCAGGCAGACCACCGCGACGGTGCTGTGGCCGCAGGGCGTCGCGGACGGACACGTCACCCAGATCACCGCGCCGCTGGTGTCCGGGGCGCCGCGCGCGCTCGACATCTCCATCCCGTGCGCGGCGATCGCGACCCTGCCCGCCAGCGGCGGCCTGGTGGTCTCGACGCTGCCCGCCGGCGGCGTCGATGCCGGCAAGGACGGGCTGTTCGTGCGGGCCGACAAAGACCTGGTGGTCGTCGCGTTCCGCGACACCGTTGCCGCTGCCGCGCCGCGGGCGGCGGTCGCCGGCGGGGCCTGCAGCGTGCTGCACGCCTGGGCCGGCGCGGGCGCGGCGGGCGCCGACTTCGTGGGCATGCCCGGCGCCTCGGGCACCCTGTCCTCAGACAAGAAACCCCAAGTCGGCGGCATCTTCACGGACCTGAAGGTGCCGGCCCAGCCGGGACTATCGGCCCGCATCGACATCGACACCCGCTTCATCACCGCCCCAACCGCCCTCAAGCAACTCGCGATGGCCGTCGGTGCCCTGGCCGTGCTGACCGCCGTCATCGCGCTCGCCGCGCTCGACCGTCGCAGCCGCGGCGGCGGCACGCTGGTCAATTGGCAATCGCCGATCGCCTGGCTCTCCCGGTACCGGCCCCGGGCGCGATGGAGTTCCTGGCGCCGCGTCGGGCTCGCAACCTGGATCGCCGACGTCGGGGTGATCGCGACGCTCCTGGTCTGGCACGTCATCGGCGCCACCTCGTCCGACGACGGCTACAACCTGACCATCGCCCGCGTCTCCCCGAAGGCCGGCTACATCGTCGATTACTACCGCTACTTCGGTACGACGGACGCGCCGTTCGACTGGTATCTGGGGGTGCTGTCCAAGCTGGCGGCCGTGAGCACCGCCGGGGTGTGGATGCGGTTGCCCGCCACGCTGGCCGGGATCGCGTGCTGGCTGGTGATCAGCCACTGGATCCTGCGCAGGTTGGGCCCCGGCAGGGGCGGCCTGGCGGCGAACCGGGTGGCGGTGTTCACCGCGGGCGCGGTGTTCCTGGCCGCCTGGTTGCCGTTCAACAACGGGCTGCGGCCCGAGCCGCTGATCGCCCTGGGTGTGCTGGTCACCTGGATGCTGGTGGAGCGGGCGATCGCGCTGCAACGCTTGGCCCCGGCCGCGGTCGCGACCTTCGTCGCGATGCTCACCGTGACACTGGCGCCGCAGGGCCTGATCGCCGTCGCCGCGTTGCTGACCGGTTCGCGGGCCATCGCCCGGACGATCCGGCGACGCCGGGCGACCGACGGCCTGCTCGCGCCGCTGGCGGTGCTCGCGGCGTCGCTGTCGCTGATCACCGTTGTGGTGTTCCACGGTCAGACACTGGCCAACGTCGCCGAGTCGGCGCGGATCAAGTACAAGGTCGGGCCGACGATCGCGTGGTACCAGGACTGGCTTCGCTACTACTTCCTCACGGTGGAGTCGAACCCCGATGGGTCCATGGCGAGGCGTTTCGCGGTGCTGGTGCTGCTGCTGTGCCTGTTCGGGATGCTGGTCATCCTGCTGCGCCGGGGGCGAGTGCCCGGGCTGGCCAGCGGCCCGGCCTGGCGGCTGATCGGCACGACCGCCATCGGCCTCCTGCTCCTCACGTTCACCCCGACGAAGTGGGCGGTCCAGTTCGGCGCCTTCGCCGGACTTGCCGGGGCGCTGGGCGCGGTCACCGCGTTCGCGCTTTCGCGGATCGGCCTGCACAACCGCCGCAACCTGACGCTCTACGTCACGGCGCTGCTGTTCGTTGTCGCGGTGGCCACCTCCGGCGTCAACGGCTGGTTCTACGTCGGCAACTACGGGGTGCCGTGGTACGACATCCAGCCCGTGATCGCGAGCCACCCGGTGACGTCGATGTTCCTGACGCTGTCGATCCTCACCGGGCTGCTGGCCGCGTGGCAGCACTTCCGGATGGACTATGCCGGCCACACCGAAGTCAAAGACAACCGGCGCAACCGGGTGCTGGCGTCGACCCCGCTGCTGGTGGTCGCGAGCATCATGGTGGTCGGCGAAGTCGCCTCACTGACCAAAGGCGCGGTGTTCCGCTACCCGCTCTACACCACCGGCAAGGCCAACCTCGCCGCCATCGCTTCCGGCCTGTCCCCGACGAGCTGTGCCATGGCCGACGACGCGCTTGCCGAGCCCGACCCCAACGCGGGCATGCTGGCGCCGGCGCCCGGGCAGGTCTTCGGGCCCGACGGCCCGCTCGGCGGGGTCAACCCGGTCGGCTTCAAGCCCGACGGCGTCGGCGACGACCTGCGGTCGTACCCGGTGGTGACCAAGCCCGGCGTGGTGAATTCGGATGCGTCGCCCAACAAGCCCAACGCCGCCATGAGCGACTCGGCGGGCACGGCCGGCGGGAAGGGCCCCGTCGGCGTCAACGGCTCCCATGCGGCGCTCCCGTTCGGACTCGACCCGGCCCGCACCCCGGTGATGGGCAGCTACGGCGAGAACTCGCTGGCCGCCACGGCGACCTCGGCGTGGTACCAGCTACCGCCCCGCACCCCGGACCGGCCGATCGTCGTGGTGTCGGCGACCGGCGCGATCTGGTCGTACAAGGAGGACGGCACCTTCACCTACGGGCAGTCGCTGAAGTTGCAGTGGGGAGTCACCCGCCCCGACGGCACCACCCAGCCGTTGGCCGAGGTGCAGCCGATCGACATCGGCCCCGAGCCGGCGTGGCGCAACCTGCGCTTCCCCCTCACCTGGGCGCCGCCCGAGGCCAACGTGGCGCGCATCGTCGCCTACGACCCGAACCTGAGCTCGGATCAGTGGTTCGCGTTCACCCCGCCGCGGGTGCCGGTGCTGCAAACCCTGCAGCAGCTGATCGGGTCGCGCACGCCGGTGCTGATGGACATCGCGACCGCCGCGAACTTCCCATGCCAGCACCCGTTCTCCGAACACCTTGGCGTGGCCGAACTTCCGCAGTACCGCATCCTGCCCGATCACAAGCAGACGGCGTCGTCGTCGAATGGGTGGCAGGCCAGCGAGGCCGGCGGCCCGTTCCTGGTCACTCAGGCGATGCTGCGCACCTCGACGGTCTCCACCTATCTTCGCGGCGACTGGTATCGCGACTGGGGCTCCGTGGAGCAGTACTTCCGGCTGGTGCCGGCTGACCAGGCGCCCGACGCCGCAATCGAACAGGGTGTGATGACAGTGCACGGCTGGAGCCGACAGGGACCGATTCGGGCGCTTCCATGAGCATCACGACCGTGAACAACCGCGAAGACAAGACGACCGCCGGTCAAAACGTGCGCGCGACGCGCTGGGTCGCGACGATCGCCGGCTTGATCGGCTTCGTCCTGTCGGTCGCCACGCCGTTGCTGCCCGTCGTGCAGACCACCGCCACCCTCAACTGGCCCCAGGGCGGCCAGCTGAACAGCGTTACCGCGCCGTTGATTTCACTGACGCCGGTGGACGTGACCGCAACCGTGCCGTGCTCGGTGGTGAGCGCGTTGCCGCCGGACGGCGGGGTCGTCCTGAGCACGGCGCCCAAGAAGGGCAAGGACGCCGCGCTGAACGCGCTGTTCGTCGTCGTCAACGCCAAACGCGTCGACGTCACCGACCGCAATGTGGTGATCGCCAGCGCGTCTCGAGACCAGGTGGCCGGCCCGCAATGCCAGCGCATCGAGATCACCTCGACGAAAGCCGGCGCCTTCGCCACCTTCGTCGGGCTGAAGGATTCGGCCGGCAGGCCGATCGGGGGCGGTTTCCCCGACCCGAACCTGCGGCCGCAGATCGTCGGGGTG
>NZ_LZJB01000381.1:0-965 GCF_001666895.1 Mycobacterium sp. E3298 | reverse complement strand
TGGCCAGCACCCTGCGCTGCCTGCGCGACCAATTGGAGTAGACAACTCATCGCCTGCCAGGCCGCCTTCGGCGCCACGCCCGCGCCACGCCGCAATGTACTGTGCGATTCGGGAACGAACTCGACTGTGGCGCCGAAGGCGGCCTGGGAAGGGAGCTCGAACGATGAGGACTTCACGGACGGTGGCCGCGGGAGTCGCGGCGACGACGGCGCTGGCGGTGGCGGTGTCGGGGTGCGGCGGCAAGAATTCGACGCCTTCGACGTCCAAGCCGGGATCGTCCAGCTCGGCTACCAGCGCCCAGAGCTCGGCGCCGGCGTCGTCGGGCCCCGCCCAGCCGAGTGACTACACCGGGTTGCTGATCCAGGCCAGCGACATCAATGCCCCGATTCCGTTCACGGCGACCCCGCCGATCAGCAACCCGAACGGCCAGCCCGGCATCGCGACGACGTTCAAGGACGAGGACGGCAGCCACGTCATCAAAGACACCATCCAGGTGTTGGCCGACCCTGGCGCCGCCACGAACGCGTTGAACGCGGCCAAGGGCGGTCACGGGTACGAGCACCACGACGAAATGCAGCAGCAGCGCATGGGCCGGCATGCCGTTGATGACGGTCATCGGGCTCCTCGGGTTGTGGGCGGTCCGCTCGCGCTCAGCCGCCGAGCCCCTTCTTGATGACCGCGTCCTGTTTCTGGCCGACATCGTTGACGAAATCCGCGGGGGCCAGCGTGTCGGGCGGTCCGTCGAACTGCAGTGTCACGAAGGCCCTCCCCTCGGTGAACATCAGCAGGGTCACACCCTTGTTGTGGTCGGGGGAGTTACCCAGCAGGGTCGTTCCGCCCGTCCCGACGGTGGCGGCTTGCGTGGTCGGGTTCTTGATCACGTCACCCTGACCGCCCTTGGCCGCGTTCAACGCGTTCGTGGCGGCGCCAGGGTCGGCGACCACCTGGATGGTGTCTTTGATGAC
>NZ_LZJB01000380.1:0-39129 GCF_001666895.1 Mycobacterium sp. E3298 | reverse complement strand
GCGGCGCCTCCGCCGCCCACCAGCGCCCAGCGCACCCCCGGCAGCGGTTGCATATCGGGCGCTAACTGCTCGATGGTGAGCTAGCTGACAACCACCAAGAGGTCGCCGCCTTCGACCTGGGCGGTCTGTGAGACGGCGACTCGGGCCACCTTTCCGGCCTTCGGGGTAGTTACGGCTGCCTCCATCTTCATCGCCTCGATCGTCGCGATCGTCTGGCCCGCTTCGACTTCCGCTCCGACGTCGATGGTCACCGTAACGACGCCGGCGAACGGCGCACCGACATGGTCGG
This sequence comes from Mycobacterium sp. E3298, assembly GCF_001666895.1. Classification (NCBI taxonomy): domain Bacteria; kingdom Bacillati; phylum Actinomycetota; class Actinomycetes; order Mycobacteriales; family Mycobacteriaceae; genus Mycobacterium; species Mycobacterium sp. E3298. The sequence goes on along the minus strand of NZ_LZJB01000380.1, from coordinate 38,840 downwards.
GGTTGTCGCGGTCGGCCTTTTCGGCGGCGGGCACATCCGCGGCGATACTGCGGTCACGCACCACGATGGGTCGCAACTGCCCGTTGAGAATGCACATCACGGTACGCATGCCGCGCTCGTCCGCATCGGAAATCGCCTCCAGGCCGATAAGCAGTTCCACGCCGCGCTCGAGCTCGACTCGATGTTCGTCACCCTGGCGAAGCCCGTAGAAGAACTGATTGGCGCTCAGGCGCGACGTGTCACCGTACTGCTCACGATGGTCCTCGAGCTCCTTCGTGGGGCCGGGGAACAGCAGCCGATTCAGCGCCGCCTGCCGCTCGCTGCCCGCCGCTGCCAACGCCCGTTCGTCTGCGCCCGAGAGCTGCTGTTCCGGCTTCGCCGGTCCGCGACCTCGTAACGCCTTGGTGCGCAACGGCTCAGGCCAGCCGCCCGGCGGGTTGCCGAGCTCCCCGCGGAGGAAGCCGATGACCGAGTCGGGGATGTCGTAACGCTCGGGATCGGCGGCGAAATCCCGCGCACTGACACCTGCACCGACCAGCGCCAGGGCGAGGTCCCCGACGACCTTGCTCGACGGGGTCACCTTGACCAGGCGGCCGAGGACGGCGTTAGCCCCCGCATAAGCGTCTTCGACGTCCTCGAAACGGTCACCGAAACCCAACGCGATTGCCTGCTGGCGCAGGTTCGACAGCTGCCCGCCCGGGATCTCGTGCCGGTACACCCGTCCAGTCGGGGCCGGCAGCCCGGACTCGAACGGCGCGTACACCTTTCGCAGCGCCTCCCAATACGGCTCCAAGGCGCAGACGGCATCCAACGATAAGCCCGTGTCGTAGGTGGTGTGTGCCGCGGCGGCCACGATGGAAGATAACGCCGGCTGGCTCGTGGTTCCGGCCAGCGGGGCCGCGGCGCCGTCCACGGCGTCGGCCCCGGCGAGCCAGGCCGCCGCATAGGTGGCCAGCTGCCCGCCCGGGGTGTCGTGGGTGTGCACGTGTACTGGCAGGTCGAATCGCGACTTCAGCGCGGAAACCAGCGTCGTGGCGGCGGGCGCGCGCAACAACCCGGCCATGTCTTTGATCGCCAGCACGTGCGCACCCGTCGACACGATCTCGTCGGCCAGCTTCAGGTAATAGTCAAGGGTGTACAGGCGTTCGGCCGGATCACTGAGATCACCGGTGTAGGACATCGCCACCTCGGCGACGGCGGTGCCCGTCTCACGAACCGCGTCGATCGCCGGGCGCATCGAATCGACGTTGTTCAACGCATCGAAGATCCGGAAGATGTCGATGCCGGTTGCGGTCGCTTCCGACACGAACGCCGTCGTCACGGTGTCCGGATAGGGCGTGTAGCCAACGGTGTTGCGTCCGCGCAGCAACATCTGCAAGCAGATATTGGGCATCGCCTCGCGCAGGGCCGCCAGCCGCTCCCACGGGTCCTCCTTCAGAAACCGCAGCGCGACGTCGTATGTCGCCCCGCCCCAGCATTCGATCGACAACAACTGCGGCAACATTCGTGCGATGTAGGGAGCCACCATGATCAGCCCGCTGGTGCGCACCCGCGTGGCTAGCAGGGACTGGTGCGCATCGCGAAAGGTGGTATCCGTGACGCCGACTGCGCGCGATTCACGCAGCCACGCCGCGAATCGCTCCGGCCCGAGTTCGGCAAGAAGCTGTTTGGATCCCGCCGGGGGGTCTGTCGACAAGTCGATGTCGGGAAGTTTGTCGTGCGGGTACACCGTCGAGGGACGCTCGCCGTGGGGCTTGTTGACCGTGACATCGGCCAGGTAGGTCAGGATCTTGGTGCCGCGATCGGCCGAACTGCGCGCGGTGAGCAGTTGCGGACGTTGTTCAATGAACGACGTGGTGACGCGTCCGGCCTGGAAGTCAGGATCGTCCAGAACCGCCTGCAGGAAAGGAATATTCGTCGAGACACCGCGGATGCGGAACTCCGCGACCGCGCGCCGCGCCCGCCGCACGGCGGTGGCGAAGTCACGCCCTCGACAGGTCAGTTTGATCAGCATCGAATCGAAGTGCGCGCTGATCTCGGCGCCCAGCGTCGTGCCGCCGTCCAGCCGGATTCCCGCCCCGCCCGGGGTGCGGTAGGCGGTGATCCGGCCGGTGTCCGGGCGGAAGCCGTTGGCTGGATCCTCGGTGGTGATGCGGCACTGCAGCGCCGCACCGTGTGGGACGACGGAATCCTGGCTCAAGCCAATCTGTTCCAGGGTTTGTCCGGCAGCGACCCGCAGTTGGGCGGATACCAGGTCAACGTCGGTGATCTCTTCGGTGACGGTGTGCTCCACCTGAATGCGGGGATTCATCTCGATGAAGACGTGGTTGCCCCGTTCGTCGAGCAAGAATTCCACTGTGCCCGCGCATGTGTAGCCGATGCTTCGCGCGAACGCCACCGCGTCGGAACAGATCCGCTCCCGTAGTTCTGGATCCAGATTCGGTGCGGGCGCGATCTCGATGACCTTCTGGTGGCGGCGTTGGACGCTGCAGTCGCGCTCGTAGAGGTGGATGACGTTGCCGTGGGTGTCGGCCAGGATTTGCACCTCGATGTGGCGGGGGTTGGTCACGGCCTGCTCGAGAAACACCGAGGCGTCACCGAAGGCGGACTCGGCCTCACGACTGGCCGACTCGATCGCCTCGGGCAGGGCCGCCGGTTCGGTCACGCGGCGCATCCCCCGACCGCCGCCCCCGGCCACCGCCTTGACGAACAACGGGAACGTCATGGACTCGGCCGCCGCGACCAACTCATCCACCGACGTCGACGGCGCCGACGAGGCCAGGACCGGGAGACCAGCCGCCCGTGCCGACGCGATCGCTCGCGACTTGTTGCCGGTGAGCTCCAGCACCTCCGCGCTGGGGCCGACAAACGTGATGCCCGCGTCCGCGCACGCCGCCGCCAGGTCGGGATTCTCGGACAGGAATCCATAGCCGGGGTAGATCGCGTCAGCTCCGCACTGCAGGGCCGTGGCGACGATGTCGTCGACCGACAGGTAAGCCCGTACCGGGTGCCCTTCCTCGCCGATCTGATACGACTCGTCGGCCTTCAACCGGTGCACGGAGTTGCGGTCCTCGTAGGGATAGACCGCGACGGTGGCCATTTCCAATTCGTAGGCCGCGCGGAAGGCGCGGATCGCGATCTCCCCACGATTGGCGACCAGTACTTTCGCGAACACGTAGTTACGATAGAGCGCGTTGCGGCGATCCGACATATGCGCTGGCCGGACGGATCACGCGTGAAACCGGTCGGCTCGATGATGTGGGTGTGTCTTCTGCTCAGCGGACCACCCGGTGCGGTCGGTCCGCACCGCAGCACCGATCTGCCCTATCTGCGCGCGGTCACACCCTGGGTGCCTGTGCAGCACCCGGCCGCGCGAGTCCGCGATCCAGGGTCGGTGCTTCAATGGTGGGATGGGTGACCCCACGCCCCAGGTGGCGATTCTGGACGACTACGCCGGTGCGGCCCTGCGGCTCGCCGACTGGTCGCCCGTGCAAACCCGCTCCCGCATAACCGTTTTCGACCGGCACCTCGGCGAGGAAGAGGCGGCCGACGCGTTGCGGCCCTTCGACGTGATCTGCACCCTGCGTGAGCGGATGGCGCTGCCGCGGACGCTGCTCGAACGGCTGCCGAACCTGAAACTGATCACCATCGTCGGGAGGAGCCTGCCCAACCTGGACCTGGCCGCGGCCACCGAGCGGGGGATCCTCGTGGCCCACACCGACTTCGCCCATCCGCGATTCCGCTCCGTGCACGACGCGACCCCCGAATTCGCCTGGGGATTGCTGATCGCCACGGTGCGGAATCTGGCCGAGGAACATCGCCGCATGCGAGACGGTGCCTGGCAGACCACGACCGGCCTCACCCTGTCCGGCAAGACGCTCGGGCTGCTCGGCCTCGGGCGGGTGGGTAAGCGCATGGCCGAATACGGGCGGGTGTTCGGCATGGAAGTCATTGCGTGGAGCCAGAACCTCACCGCGGATGCCGCCGCGGCCGCTGGTGCACGCCGGGTCGAGAAGGCGGCGCTGTTCGAAGAGTCCGATGTCGTCTCGATCCACGTCGTGCTTTCGGAACGCACGCGGGGGCTGGTCGGCCAGCCCGAATTCGCCCTGATGAAGCCGCACGCGTACCTGATCAACACGTCACGGGGACCGATCGTCGACGAGGCCGCCCTGATGACCGCGCTGGACACCGGGCGGATCGCCGGCGCCGGACTCGACGTCTATGACGTCGAACCGCTGCCGCCCGAGCACCCGTTGCGGCAACTCCCGAACGTCACCCTGTCGCCCCACCTGGGGTACGTCACCCGCGAAATGCTCGGCGCCTTTTACGCCGACACCGTGGAGGCGGTGGTCGCGTGGCTGGACGGGGCGCCGGTGCGGATCGCCAACCCTGGTTGATCAGGTGCGCTTCCGTCTCCAGTACGGGCTCTTGACGGCTTCGAGGGCCTCGGTGACATAACGGTCCAGAGGCCAGGGCCGCCCGGACTGTCGCACCCATCGCTGGAAGCCGAAATCCGCTGCCGCGAAGGCCAGTTGGACCAGCAGCCCGGGGCGAATGTCGACGCCGGGGTTCACGCCCATGCGCTCGGCGATCAGCTTGGCCGCCCGCTCCTTGTCGGCGGGGGTGTGCACAGTGACCTTGCGAAGCCGGTCGGGGGCCACCAGCAGCGCCTCACGCCATTCGTCGGTGTCGGCCTGCTCGAAGGACCGGGTTCGCGTGACGATGGCGTTGATCAACGCGACGTCCGGGGGCTCGCTGGCGGGCCGCTGTTCGAGGAGGTTCACGATCGCGGCGCCACCGTGGCGAACGGGGGCCAGCAGCAGCTCTTCCTTCGTTGGCACGTGCCGGAAGAAGGTGCGCGGCGAAACGCCCGCGGCGGCCGCGATTTCCTCGGTCGTCACGGCGTCGTATCCGCGTTCGACGAACAGCCGGAACGCCGCGCGCCTGATGTCGGCCCGGATCTGTGCGCGCTGCCGATCGCGCAGCGACTGCCCGCTCACCGGAAGCAGCCGATTCCACCGTCGACGTGGATGGTCTGGCCGGTGATGAACGTCGCGTCGGTGCCCAGCAGGAAGGCCACCAGCGCGCCGACGTCGGTGCGGACATCGCCGATGCGCTTCATCGGGACGCGGCTCACCGCCTTCGCATAATCCTTGGGCGCGAACTGTTTCCAGAGCTTGACACCGTCCGACTCGGCGAACGGGCAGATCACGTTGACGCGGATGTTGTCACGTCCCCATTCGAGGGCGGCGACCTTCGACAGGCCCCGGATGGCCTCCTTGGCGGCGGCATACCCGCCCCATCTCGGTTCGCCGCCGGTACCCGTCCCCGAGCCCAGGTTGACGATCGAGCCGCCCCCGGCCGCGACCATCACGGGGTGCACGGCCTGCATCAGCAGGAAGGTCGCCCGCGGCCCGACGTCGTGACCGAGCGCGAAATCCTCGGTGGTGATGTCGACGAACGCCTTGGGTTCGTTGGTGGCGATCGCGTTGTTGACCAGGCCGTGGACGGTGCCGAAGGCGTCGACCGCGGCGGCCACGATGCGTTGGGCGCTGTCCGGGTCGCGCAGGTCGGCGGTCAGCTTCTCGACGGGGCCCATCGAGGAGAGCTCCGCCGTTGTCGTGCCGAGCAACTCGTGCTGAATGTCGACCAGCAGCACCGCGGCGCCGCGTTCCAGCAGGGCGGCGGCGACACCCTTGCCGACGCCCTGGGCGGCGCCGGTGACGACGGCGACGTGGCCCTGCATCGAGGAGGGGTGCGAGTAGGTCATTCGGCCGGCCCCAGCCGCAGCGGTACCCCGCGGTGCATCTCGTAGGTGCTGCGGGCACCGTCGGGGAGTTCGATGAACTCGACCGCCGTCCCATCCGGGTCCTTGACGAAAAACATTCGCACCCCGCCGATTTCGAATGGCTCTTGGTCGGGCGTGTAGCCCGCCGCGGTGACGCGCCGGTGGGTGTCGTCGAGATCGGTCACCGACAGGGAAAAGTTGTGGATGCCGGTGACGCCTCGACGCGCCGGCTTCTGGTCGGGAGAGCCGGCACCCAACGACAGCAACTCGACCATCAGCCCGCCCAGCAGGCCGCCCACCACCCGACCCTCCTGCTTGCGGGTGGCGTGCAGGGCCGCATCGAAAGGCTCACCGGAGATGAGGGTTTCGAACACGACCTCCATCCCGAGCAGGTCGCGGTAGAAGGCCAGGGCGCGCTCCATGTCGGTCACACCGACCACGAGGTGACAGAACGAGACGTCGCCGAGGACGCCGGTCATGACGTGGTGAGGCCGGGCGCCGGGCGCCCGGCGAACAGAGGCAGATCGAGGTAGGTCTTGATGCCGGGCTCTGCGGCGCAGACGTCGGGAATGGCATTGACGCAATGGTTGGCCGTGGCCACCACGCCCGGATTCTTCACCAGGCCCTCGGCGATCGTTTCGGGCTGCAGGCCCTTGAAGGTGAGGCTCACGGTCGGATCGCCGGTGATCTCGACCTCGAAGCGTTCGCCGCGCCCGCCGAAATCCCAGCCGGGATCCAGGTTTTCCTCCCCCATCAGCCAGTTGACGGCCGCCGTGATGACGGGTTCGCCGTCGACGAGTGCCTGCCAGCGGAAGCGGCGCGCCGCCACCTTTCCTGTGGTGATCGGGAACGGCGCGTAGTCGATGTCGGCGGTCGCCACGGCGACGTCCTGAATGGTCCGGATGTTCGGGTCGATGCGGAATCCCATGTGATCGGCGATCATTCGCACCGACTGCTTGAAGCCCGCCTCGAGCAGGCCGGCCATCGGGCCCTGCATGGCCTCCTCGGGCGTGCCGCCGAACCCCATGATGTGGCGCACGACATCCGGGGCGTTGTAGGTCCGGATGTCGGAGAACTCCTCGGCGCGGATGTGGGTGACGGCCGAGGAAAGCGAGGACAGCATGAGCGGGAATCGTTCTGTGATGCCCCCGGGGTGGATCCCCGAACCGTGCAGGGTCACTCCGGCGCCGGCCGCGGCTTCGGCGACGGCCCTGTGCCGCGAGTTGTTCGGGTCGGGGTACACCCAACCGACGGGGGTGACCACATTCTTGCCGGACCGCAGGATCGCGATGACTTCGTCGTCGTTGGGCACCAACGGGCTGTACACCACACAGTCGGCATCCAGCGCCAGGATCTCGTCGGCGCTGGACGTGGCGGTGACGCCCAGGTCGTGAGTGCCCAGGATCCGTCCGACGTCGAGGCCGTTCTTCTCGGCGCTGTGTACCCAACAGCCGGCCAGCTCCAGCTCGGGATGATTCAGGACGGAAGCGATGGCCGCCTTGCCGACTCCTCCGGTCGCCCATTGGATGACGCGCAGCTTGGACGGACTACTCATCGCCTGACCTCCGATGCTTTACACGCCGATGACCGAAATGGCACAGTATGACCCGCTGACAGTGACTGTCAACAATGGCTTCGGGTAGGAAGGCCTGCGCATGAGTGTCCTGGACGGCAAGGTCGCGGTCGTCACCGGTACCAGCCGCGGCGTGGGCGTCGGGATCGCCCACGAACTGCTCCGGGCCGGAGCCACCGTCGTCGGCTGTTCGCGCTCACCCCTCGGCGCCATTCCCGGTGTGGAGCCGGACTGGGCGGACCGGGCCTTCCAGAAGGTGTGCGACCAAGGCGACTACCGCGCGATCGACTCATTCGTCTCCGATGTCGTCGCCGAGCATGGCCGGATCGACATCCTGGTGAACAACGCCGGCGGAACGGTGCCGGCGCCGCACGTCGAGAGCATTCCCGAACTGGTGCAACGCATTCAGGGCGCCCCCGGCAGCGACGACGAGTATGAGCGCACGGCGCTGTTCCACGCGTTCGCGGTCCAGATGAACCTGATCAGCCCGCTGTGGTTCGCCATCCGCGCCTACCGGCAAATGCGCACCCAGGACGGCGTCGGCTGCATCATCAACATCTCCAGCGGGGCAGGGCATCCTGCGGGATCACCGACGCTGGTTTCCTATGGCGCGGCCAAGAGCGGCCTCAACCACCTCACCCGCTCGCTGGCCGAAGAGTGGGGCCCCAAGGTGCGGGTCAACTGCATCGCGCTCGGACCGACGATGACCGAGAACTTCCGGTCCTTCGTGCTGCCCAAGGACGATCCAACGGGCGCAAAGTATTTCGCGGCCGTCCCGCTGCGCCGTGCGGGTGAGCCCGCGGAGGTGGGCAGGGTGTGCGTTTTCCTGGCCGGCGGGGAGGCCGACTTCGTCAACGGCACCACCATCGAGCACGACGGCGGGATGCTGCCGGGCGTGCTGTACGACGCCGGCCTCAAGACCATTACGGATCTGCTCTAATCGTGGCCACGAGCAATCCGCTGGAGCCGACCGCCGAGCAGTTCGCCGCCCTGGCCGCGCGTCCGGCGAATGAACCGGTGGTGATGGTCAACCTGTTGAAGTTCAAGACCCCCGGCGGGGTGGGGGCCTACCAGCGCTACGGCGTGGCGGTGATACCGCACCTGGAGCACGCGGGCGCCGTCGTCCGCTACGCCGGGACAGCACCGACCGTCGTGACCGGCGAGGGCGAACGGCCTTGGTGGGACGCCATTCTCATCGTCGAGTACCCGACTCCGCAGGCGTTCATCGATATGGTGACCGACCCGGGATATCTCATGGCCCACGAGCACCGTATCGAGGCGCTGGAGCGCGGCGACCTGATCGCGACCTCGACGTGGTCGCTTACGCTCGACTGAGCGGGCCCACGAGACTGCTGAGACCTCAGAGCTTGTAACCGATCGCGCGCAGTAGAGCGTGGCGCTCGGCCACGTCACGATCACCTTCCACCGCGACGGGAGTCTGCCCGTCGATGACGCCGATGATGCCGCGACCGCGCGGAGACACCGCAACGATGACATCGACCGGATTGGCTGTGGCGCAGTAGATCCCGCAGACCTCCGGAACCGCCTTCACCGGATTGAGGACATTCACCGGAAAGCCGTCACGCAGAAAGACCACGAAGCTGTGCCCGGCCGCGATCGCCAGCGCGGTGCGCGTCGCCAGTTCGACCAGATCGGCGTCGTTGCCGCTGCGGCGAACCAACCGCGGCCCGGAAGCCTCGCAGAAAGCCACTCCGAACCGTAGCGACGGGCTCACCCCGGCCAGCGCCTCGTGCAGGTCTTCGACCGTCTTGATGAAGTGCGCCTGACCGATGATCACGTTGACATCGTCCGGCTTGTCAACGGCCACCACGTCCCACGTCAACGTTGTTGTCGCCACGAACTCATGCTGCCACCCCTGAGGTCCTGCCGGAAGGCGCGTCCGGCGGCAGCGCCCCTCGGCCCAACGGGGGTAGTCGGCGCACGCGACCCAACGGAGGACCAATGGCGGTCGTCGAGGGTCGAAAGACCCGCCCTAACGCCCCCGTTATTCGATAGCGTCGCTCTTCTACGGAACCCTTTCGGTGGGGGATCAGCGATGAAAACCTCGCTCAATTTCGTCGAGTCCAGACGTTCCTCGCGCGTCCCGCTTGACCAGAGCCGTCCCATCCGCGACGAAGCGCACAGTCTCCCCGCCGCAATTACTTTGACGAATTCGACCGGCCAAGGAGTATAGCGATGACCGTCTTGATGACCGGATTTCCCGGCTTTCTCGGCAGTGCATTGCTGCCGGGCATCCTCAAGCGCACCGGCGACTCGGCAATCTGTGTGGTGCAGCCCAAGTTCGGCGCACTGGCGCAGCGACGCGTGGCGGAATTGAGCTCGGCGGAACCCTTCCTCGAGGGGCGGATTCAGCTCGTGGAAGGCGACATCACCCAGCCGGGGCTCGGCATCGCCGCAGATAACCTCAACGAGGTCACCGAGGCGTGGCACCTGGCGGCTGCATACGACCTGGCGGTGCCCCGCGAGGTGGCGGTCCGGGTCAACGTCAACGGCACCCGAAACGTCCTGGGCGCGCTCGAGCACTGTCCCCGGTTGACGCGCTTGCACTACTTCAGCACCTGCTACGTCAGCGGCCGCTACGCCGGCCCGTTCGGCGAGGACGACCTCGAAGTCGGTGCGCCGTTCAACAACCACTACGAAGAGACCAAGCACCTCGCCGAGGCGGACGTGCGCTGGCACATGTCCGCGGGCATGCCCGCGACGATCTATCGGCCCGCGATCGTTGTCGGCGACAGCCATACCGGGCAGACCCAGAAATTCGACGGGCCCTACTTCGTCATGCAGTGGCTGCTGCGACAGCCCCGGTACGCGGTCCTCCCGATGGTGGGCGACCCCGCGACTACGCGCGTCAACGTGGTCCCGCGCGATTTCGTCGTTGACGCGGTCGGATATCTGAGCGGCCTGCCCGGCTCCGAGGGGCGCACCTATCAGCTGGCGGATCCGCGTCCGCTCACGGTCGAGGAGATGACGGATGCGCTGGCCCAGGCGACGGGCCGCGAACTCCTCAAGGTTTCGTTGCCCCTGAGAATGACCAAAGCCGCATTAGCACACGTCCCGGGGCTCTACCGCTTGATGCGAATTCCCCCCGAAGCAGTCGATTACTTCGTCCAACCCACCTTCTACCTGACCGATCATTGCCGGGCTGATCTCGCAGGCAGTGGTATCGAGGCGCCCGCGTTCGGCAGCTATGTCGATCGGCTCGTCGAATACATGCGTCGCCATCCGAACGTCGGCTCGGCCGCGATGTTCTGAAGAGCGCCTTCGTCCCGACGCCAGTCGCGGTCTAATTGGTGGATGGAACTGATGATGCCCACCGACGCGATATTCCTGCTGGGAGAGTCGCGGGAACATCCCATGCACGTCGGCGGCTTGCAATTGTTCGAGCTGCCGAGCGGCGCGGGCAGCGGCTTCGTCCGGGAGCTCTACGACCGTTTGGTGGCGCAGGATGATTTCCAGCCGACATTTCGCAAGCATCCGGCGACGTTCGTCGGCGGCATCGCCAACCTGGGCTGGTCCTACGACAAAGACGTCGACGTGGACTATCACGTCCGGCGTTCGGCGGTACCGTCGCCCGGGCGCATTCGTGAACTGCTCGAGCTGACTTCGCGGTGGCACAGCAGCCTGCTGGATCGTCACCGTCCGCTGTGGGAGACCCACATCATCGAGGGCCTCAAGGATGGCCGGTTCGCCATCTACACCAAGATCCACCACGCCCTGATCGACGGTGTCTCCGCGCAGAAACTCATGCAGCGCGCGCTGTCGACCGACCCCGACGACACCGAGATGCGCGCGCCCTGGAGCTTGCCCAAAAGCAAGCGCAAGAGCAGCCCGGTAAGCCCACTGCGCTCGGCGTTGAGTGCGGCGGGATCCATTGCGGCACTGGCCCCTTCATCGCTTTCGCTGGCGCGGGCGGCGCTGTTCGAGCAGCAGCTGACGTTGCCGTTCGGCGCCCCGCGCACCATGCTGAACGTCAAGATCGGCGGCGCTCGCCGCTGCGCCGCGCAGTCCTGGTCGCTGGACCGGATCAAAAGCGTCAAGAAGGCCGCCGGTGTGACGGTCAACGACGTCGTTTTGGCGATGTGTTCGGGCGCGCTGCGCTACTACCTGCTCGAGCAGAACGCGCTACCGGACACGCCGCTGATCGCGATGGTCCCGGTGAGCCTTCGCACCGAAGACGAGGCCGACGCAGGGGGCAACCTCGTCGGCGCCATCCTGTGCAACCTGGCCACCGACAGCGACGACCCCGCACAACGACTGCAGACCATCAGCGAGTCCATGCGGAGCAACAAGCAGGTGTTCTCGCAGCTGCCTCGGTTCCAGGCGCTGGCGCTGTCCGCGGCCAACACCTCCGCCCTGGCGTTGGCGGCGGTCCCGGGCTGGGTGGCGTCGACGTCGCCACCGTTCAACATCATCATTTCGAACGTCCCGGGGCCTACCCAGCCGATCTACTACGGGGGCGCCCGGCTCGACGGCAACTATCCCCTGTCCATCGCGCTGGACGGGCAGGCGCTGAACATCACGCTGGCCAACAACGCCGGCAACCTGGACTTCGGCCTGGTGGGATGCCGGCGCAGCGTCCCACACCTGCAGCGCTTGCTCGCGCATTTGGAGTCCTCCCTCAAAGACCTGGAACGCGCCGCCGGAGCCTGATCCGCCGATGCCGAAGTTCAGTGCGGGCGTGCTGTTGTACCGGACCCGCGTCGGCGTCGCCGAGGTCCTGATCGCGCACCCGGGCGGCCCCTTCTGGGCGCGAAAGGACAACGGCGCCTGGTCGATTCCCAAAGGGGAGTACGCCGATGGCGAGGATCCCTGGGCCGCCGCGCAACGCGAGTTCGCCGAGGAGCTCGGGCTTCCGGTGCCGTCCGGGGCCCGGCTGGACCTCGGCCAGCTGAAACAATCCGGTGGCAAGGTGGTCACCGCCTTCGCCGTCGCCGCCGACCTCGACGTGACCGAGGCGCGCAGCAACACCTTCGAATTGGAGTGGCCGAAGGGGTCGGGCAGGCTGCGCGAGTTCCCGGAAGTCGATCGGGTGGGCTGGTTTTCGGTGGCGCAGGCGCGCGTCAAGCTGCTGAAAGGGCAGCTCGCCTTCCTGGACCGGCTGATGGCGGATCCGCATCTGGCGGGATTACGCGAAGGCGCGTGACATGCGTGGAAATCGACAGGGCCCAACGACGGGCACAATGGCCGCATGACGACCGCACCGACCGAATCCCAGGGGCTGCTGCTGCAGCTGCTGGATCCGGCCAACCGGCCCGACCCGTATCGACTCTGTGCGCGGTTTCGCGACGGCGGAGCGCTGCAGTTGCCGGAGGCCAACCTGGCGGTGTTCTCCAGCTACCGCGATTGCGACGAGGTGTTGCGGCACCCCTGGTCAAGCAGCGACAACGTCAACTCGACGGTCGCCAAGCGGCAGGCCGAGGCCGGCACGGCCCCCCAGAGGCAGGGGCCGCCGGGGTTTTTGTTTCTCGATCCGCCCGATCACACGCGGCTGCGCAGGCTGGTCAGCAAGGCGTTCGCGCCGAAGGTGGTGAGCGCGCTGAAGCCCGACATTCGGTCGCTGGTCGACGGAATGCTCGATCGAATCGCGGAAAAGGGACGCTTTGACGTTGTCGAGGAGTACGCCTATCCGCTGCCGGTGGCGGTGATCTGCCGGCTGCTCGGCGTGCCGCTCGACGACGAGCCACAGTTCAGCCGGGCGTCGGCGTTGCTGGCCCAGGCACTGGACCCGTTTTCGACAATCACCGGCGTGCCACCGGACGTCGCGAACGAGCGGCAACAGGCCGGGGCTTGGCTGCGCGCATACTTTCACGACCTGATCGAGCGCCGTCGTTCACAACCCGGTGCCGACCTGCTGTCGGGTCTGATCGCGGTGGAGGAGTCCGGAGACCAACTGACCGAGGACGAGATCGTCGCGACCTGCAATCTCCTATTGATCGCCGGACACGAGACCACGGTGAACCTCATCGGAAACGCCGTGTTGGCAATGCTGCGGCGTTCCATCGAGTGGACCGCTCTGGGCGCCGATCCCGGCCGAGCGTCGGCGATCGTGGAAGAAACCCTGCGTTACGACCCGCCGGTGCAACTGGTCGGGCGAATTTCCCTCACCGACATGGCCATTGGCGGCGTAGAGGTGCCCGCGGGCGATGTCATGATGTTGTTGATCGCCGCCGCCCACCGCGACCCGGCGGAGTTCGACCGGCCCGACACCTTCGATCCGGACCGGACGCCCCTGCGGCACTTGGGCTTTGGCCGGGGAGCCCACTACTGCCTGGGAGCACCTCTGGCCCGGCTGGAAGCAGGCGTGGCGCTATCGGCTATTACGGCGCGATTCCCCAACGCGGGGCTGGACAGCGAGCCGGAGTATAAGGCCAACGTCACGCTGCGGGGATTGTCACGGCTCATGGTCACGGTCTGACCGCCGCGTCGCGCGCGAACCCAGGGCAAGTCATCGTGGCCGCACCTCGACCAAAACCGGATTATCGCGCGGCGGCATATCAATAGTCCTAAACTCCCCTGGTCAGCCGTATCACGACGCAGTCAAGCAGGTAACGGACATGACCAAAGAGAACGAAAAGGGCGACAGCACTTCCGGTCCCGGAAAGGGAGGCGGAAATGGATCAAACGGACCGGGTCCTCGTCTGGTTCCGATCACGCTCGCCGTCTACCGTGATTTGCGTGTCGGCATGGTGGTCATCATGGTGATGCTCGCCGCGGCCGTGATAATCGAAAGGCTTTCGGCCACGTGCTGGCAATTCGCCATCAGCGCTTACTATTACACCTCCGCGCACAGCATCGTCATCGCCGCGCTTCTGGCGCTCGGCGCCCTTTTCATCATGTACAAGGGAAGCAGCGACACCGAGGATGCTCTGTTGAGCTTGGCCGGAGTCTCCGCATTGATAGCAGCGATCGTGCCCCAAGGTCGGCCCTCGTCACTGTGCGGACGGGCTGACCTGCCGCCCGAATACAACGTCGACGCCGTCACTCGGCCCAACGTCTGGGCGGTGGTCATCGGACTGCTTTTGGGTTGGGGCATTGTTTTGTGGCAATCCCCGCGCAACCGCACCGAGCGGACAAGAAGCCCGGGCGGCGTACTGGCGCTGGGTTTGTTCTGGCTGACCATGGTGGTAGGCCTGCTCACCTTCATCTTCGATCACAAGTTTTTCCTGGCGCAGGCGCACGGCGCAGCCGGGTTCCTGCTCCTCTCGACATTCATCGCCACCGTGTTCTGCACCGGATACCTCGTCAAGCGAGAAGATGAGTCGAAATCATCCCATCACCGTGCGTACCGGCGGTTCTACCGAGGTATGGCGGTGGTGATGCTCGTGACGTTGATCGCAATCGTCACAGCACATCTCGTGCACCGCGGCTGGGAATTATGGGTGTTGCTGGTCGAGGCACTCCTGATCATCGAGTTCGCCATCTACTGGGTCGTGCAAACCATCGAGCTGTGGGACAGACCCGACCGAAGGGACCGCCTGCCCGACGATGCCCAGCGGCGGATCGCCGACGCGAGGGCGAAAGGTGGTGGTCTGGACGGATTCAAGTCCGGGCTCGCCGATGTGACGAAGCCAGACGGGCCAGACCGGTTGCTGCCGTTCCTCTGACGGGCCGACCGCACAGCGGAGGTGCCGGGCCGCCGTCCGGCGCTGGGGCACTTGGGCTTTGGTCGGGGCGCTCTGCACTGCCCGGGCGCCCCCAAGGCCGGCCCGAAACCCATGGCGGCCGATCGGCGATAACGGCGCTCTGCCCCAACGCCAGGCCGACAGCAGGCCGAAGCACCGACCGCCGTCGCGCAGCGGGGATCGTCGCGGCGCGAGGCGGCGGGAAAGCTCAGCCGCGCTCCCACGGCGGGCTCTCGCCCATCTTCTTGTAGTACTTGGCCAGGTGGCTCTTGACCCGGTCCACGTCCGTCTTCGGCAGGTCGATACCGCCGCGTGCACCGTCCATGATGGCGCCGGCTGCCATCACCCCGCGCGGCACCGCCTGGAGATCGCCACCCACGACATCGGCGATCAGCAACTTGTACGCCGTGAAGTTGTCCTTCTTCCCGTTGTCGTACCAGACATGGGCGTCGCGATACTTCTGGTTCGGCGCGTCTTCGGCTGCGGCCCACTTGCGCACCCGTTTCTCGGCCGCGTCACCGTCCCATTTGCGGTCGCGGTCGGCCAAGGGCAGATCCTGAAACGCTGTCACTGACATGTAGGTGCGCGTGCCCGTCCCGGCGGCCGTTAAACGTCCCACCTTCATTGGCCCGCCGAACCGGCGGATAAGCGGTAGCGTCATTGGTGCTGGCTGTGCTGTCGGTGGTGTTTGCGCGACGCACCAGCGGCGATGTGAACGGGAGACCACCATGAAGCACTGCATCGTCGGAGGACTGGCCGCCGTGCTGGCGGCCGGAGGTTTGATCGCCGTGGCGCCGCCGGCCAGCGCCGGCTGCCAGTACGGAGGATCGTTCCTCAGCAAATGCGATGGACCCGTCCAGCCAGATGGCACCTGGCAGCGTTGCGTGGGATTCACGCACCTGATCTGGAACGGCGCCAGCTCCTACCTGGTGCCGGATAAGCGCTGCGATCTGATGGGGCCGGACCAACACCCTGGAGATCTGGCCTTCGCCGACCCGCCGACGCACATCGACGGCTGAACCCAAAGGCGGCGAAAGGTCTTCGCTAGCCAGACCCCAGGCCAGGCACGATGTCCCCGAGGCTGAAGGTGACCGGCTGTTCGAGTTGTTCGTAGGTGCACGAGCGCGGTTCCCGATCCGGACGCCACCGGTTGAACTGTGCGGTGTGCCGAAAGCGCCGGCCTTCCATGTGGTCGTAGCGGACCTCGACCACGCGTTCCGGCCGCAGCGGCACGAACGAAAGATCCTTGCCGGCGTTCCAGCGGGAGAATTCGTTCTTGCGCGGCGTTCGTTCGCCGGCCTCGTGGGCGGCCCAGTTCCACGGGTGACCGTCGAAATCGGTGACGAGCGGCTGCAATTCGGTGAATAGGCGTCGCCGCTCAGCCATCGGGAACGCGCCGATCACACCGACGGAGGCGAGCTGACCATCGTCCTGGTGGAGCCCGAGCAGCAGCGATCCGATCGCATCGCCGCCCGACTTGTGCACGCGATACCCGGCGACGACGCAATCGGCGGTGCGCTCGTGCTTGATCTTGAACATGACGCGCTTGTCGGGCTGATAGGTCACGGTCAGTGGCTTGGCGACGACACCGTCGAGGCCGGCCCCCTCGAATTCATCGAACCAACGCTGCGCGAGCTCGATGTCAGTGGTGGCCGGCGTGACATGGATCGACGGGCCCGAGCCCGCCAACGCGTCGACGAGGGCGGCGCGCCGCTCGGCAAACGGTCGCCGCGTGTAATCGTCGTCCCCCAGGGCGAGTAAGTCGAACGCGATGAACGACGCGGGCGTCGCCTCGGCAAGCATGCGCACCCGCGAATCCGCCGGATGGATCCGTTGTTGTAGCGCCTCGAAATCCAGGCCGTGCTCCGTGGCGATGACGATCTCACCGTCGATAACGCAGCGCTGGGGCAGCTCAGCACGCACCGCGGCCACCAGCTCGGGAAAATAGCGCGTCATCGGCCGCTCGTTGCGACTGCCCAGCTCCACTTCGTCGCGGTCACGGAAACAGATGGACCTGAATCCGTCCCATTTGGGTTCGTACGACGCATCCGGCGGGATCGATCGCACCGACTTGGCCAGCATTGGCGACACCGGGGGCATGACGGGTAAGTCCATAGGCCGATTGTGCTGGAATCGTTGGTATGGCTGCTGCAGAAGAGCTCGACGTCGACGGTGTCGCGGTGCGCCTGACCAATCCGGACAAGGTCTACTTCCCCAAGCTGGGCACCAAAGGCACCAAGCGGCGGCTCGTCGAGTACTACAGGGCCGTGGCGGGCGGCCCGATGCTGGACGCGCTCCGCGACCGGCCCACCCACCTGCAGCGCTTCCCGGACGGCATCGATGGCGAGGAGATCTACCAGAAGCGGATTCCGCAGCACCACCCCGACTACCTGCAGACCTGCCGGGTGACGTTCCCGTCCGGACGCACCGCCGACGCGCTGAGGGTGACCCACCCCTCGGCGATCGTGTGGGCGGCACAGATGGGCACCGTCACGTTGCACCCGTGGCAGGTACGCTGCCCGGACACCGACCATCCCGACGAGTTGCGCATCGACCTCGACCCGCAACCCGGAGTCGCGTTCGAGCAGGCGCGGACGGTCGCGGTCGACGTGTTGCGGCCCCTGCTCGATGAGCTCGGTTTGGTCGGGTACCCCAAGACGTCCGGCGGCCGCGGCATTCACGTCTTTCTGCGGATCGCCACGGACTGGGATTTCGTCGAGGTGCGCCGAGCGGGGATCGCCCTGGCCCGTGAGGTGGAACGCCGCGCGCCCGAGGCCGTCACCACGTCGTGGTGGAAAGAAGAACGGGGCGAGCGCATCTTCATCGATTTCAACCAGAACGCTCGGGATCGAACCATGGCCTCCGCGTATTCGGTGCGGCGCACTCCGATAGCGACGGTGTCGACGCCGATGACGTGGGAAGAGCTGGCCGGCGCGGAACCGGACGACTACACGATGGCGACAGTTCCCGACCTGGTGAAGGACCGCCAGGACCCTTGGGCGGCAATGGATGACGTGGCACAGTCGATCGCGCCCCTGCTCGAGATGGCCGACGCCGACGAAGATCGCGGCCTTGGGGACATGCCCTATCCGCCGAACTACCCCAAGATGCCCGGAGAACCCAAACGTGTTCAGCCCAGCCGGGATACGGACTTGAAGAAAGACAACAAGTCGAAGTGACCTCGCTCGTGGAGCACTCCCATGCGATTTGTCACAGTGACGGCTGGGTGGTCCAAGCTCGTCCCAGCGCAGCTGGGTCTCTGGTCTTGGAACCTCTGCTAATTCAAGGCAGCCCGAATCGACTTGATGTGCAACAGTGCAAAACCGCCGTATGACTAAGCGCGCCGGTACGCGCTGACTGGCACGCCGATAGGCCCAAAAGTATTGCTTGCCAACTAAAGCGTGCCAGTCAGCGCGAAGACCACCTACGGTGTGCAGGTAATTCCGGTGGCCCCACCGCTACACGAGAAGGTAGGCAGCGTGCATCCGGAGCTCGTTAATGCGGTGGCGGCCAGTACCAAGCCGAGAACAACCTTGTACTTCAAACGAGACATCACCACTCCGTTCGTTGAGAAGAAATGCTTCGCCCGAGGAGGGTTATTCTACGTGAGCGCAATGCGGAACGCTATGGCGTTCAACATATTTGCGCTCATTATGTCGTATCAAATGGCGTGAAAGGCCCAACGCGGCTGAAACTTGTTGTGTCACAAAGACTAAGTCAACTCCGAACCGTGAGAATCCCAGCAGCATGAAGACGTCTGGCGATGAGGGATTGCGCAAGGTTGCACAGCAAAAGGTGCGTACGCGACACGCTGCTCAATATGAAAGAGCCTGAAGAGCAGGCAGTTTCATAGCAAAGTGCACCGGTTAAGTGGTTGCGCTGACTGGCGGGCTCCATGCCCTCGACGATGCAGTCGATAGCTCGATGTCGACCCAACAGGTGAAGGCCGCCAGTAGCGCAACCCCCTCAACGGCTGCCGGGTGGCTTTACGGCGTGCAGACGAGGCCGCCGGTGCACGAGATGGTCAACGGCACGGTGCAACCCGAGCTTGTTAATGCGGTGAAGGCCAGGACCAGGCCGAGAACAACCTTGTACTTCCAACGAGACATGAACCACTCCATCCCCTGAGGAGAAATGTTACGCCCGAGGAGGGTTATATTACGTGAGTGCAATGCGGAATGCTATGGCATTCACTAAATTTGCGGCGATCTACGTCAGCTGATTGAAGGGGGTCACGGGCCGCCGCCGAGCGGCGTCCCGGCGTGGGTTAATGCGTCGCCGGCGTCCGCTTTGCATTCATTCTCGAAATCGTCCCGCGGGCTCGGAACGCGCGATAAGATGAGGACGCGCGCGATCCGACCTGCATTTCAAACAATGCAGGGCGATGTGGAACGTGTTCGGGGGAAACGACATACGGCTCTAACCGATGGAACACGGCCTTCGTTCGTGTCTCCCGATATCGTCATGCCCATTGCAATCCTGTCGGTGAGCTCGGTAAGCTGACCCAACGACCAACATTGACCGCGCCGGCGGATCCGCACGTGCCAATTCCGGGCCCCATTTACGAACCGCCAACGCTTTGAATGCATTTCACGCAACAGCGCCTGCGAGCGTTGCGGGCTTAAGATTTCAAATCCGGTCAACCCGACCGGGAAAAGTAGGCTTTGCCGCTGTACGGCTGGCGGCTCGCGTGTTGTGCGCGGCGTTGGCCCTCGCGCTTTCTGTCGCGGCCGGTGTCACCGCCGCAACCGTCGCACGCGCCCAGCCGGTTGGCGGTGACGCCGCCGACCGCCTGGTCGGATGGGACACCTACCGTCGGCTGGATCTGTTGCCCTATCTGCACACCGGCACGCAGGCGTTGCAGCTGTCGAGCTTCGACCGCAGCGGCGGTGATTTCGACTTCTCCACCGGCAACCGCAACGGCACCGGCGGATGTTTGGCGTCGGGCGGCGCGGGCTGCGTCGTCGCGGAGGATCGCGGTGCCGGCGAGGTGGATTCGATCTGGTTCACCCGCGACGGCGGCAAGGTGACCCGGATCGGAAACATCCGTGTCGAGCTCGACGGCCGGACGGTATTGGACGCGCCCTTGCAATCGGTGGTCGATGGCGCGCTGGGTGCGCCGTTCGAATGGCCGCTGGTGGCCAACGCGGCGCAGTCGCCGGGCGGGGTGTATATCAAGGTGCCGATGCCCTACCGCGAATCGATGCGCATCAGCGTCACATCCAATCTCGAGTACTACCACGTCGACTATCGCCAATTCTCGACCGCCGAGGGCGTCACCACCTTCTCACCCGCCGATCGCGCAATCGACGTGCTCGCCACACTGCGCGCGGCGGGCACCGCCGATCCCAAACCCTCGGCGGCGAGTCCGGTTCACGACAACCGGGTTGTCGATCTTCTCCCCGGTGCCGCGGCGACCATCGCGGAATCTGCAGGCCCGGGTAGCATCTCGGCGTTGCAACTGCAGCTGCCGGAACCGACCGATCAGCTCCTGAACGGCGTGCGGCTGCAGATGGAATTCGATGGCCGGACCATGGTCGACTCCCCGCTCGGGGAGTTCTTCGGGGCCGGGTTGGGCGCCGTGACGGTACGGTCGCTGATGTTCTCCGCGGTTCCGCAACCCGGGGGATCGCTGTCGCTGTCCGCGTGGTGGCCGATGCCATTCGCGCATGCGGCTCGCATCACGCTCGTGAACACCACCGGCGACCCCGTGGCCAAAATCGGCAGCGACGTGGCAACCGAGCCCGACCCCGAGTGGGAGTCCGCGTTGGCGGGCGGACGCGCCGGCTACTTCACCGCCCGCTCCCACGCCGCGCCGACCACCTTCGGCCAGGACTGGTTGTTCGCCGACGAACAGGGCCACGGGAAGTTCGTCGGCGTCAGCCACACCATTCGCGGTTCCCGAATCAAAACCGCGTTCAGTGACAGCGCCCCATACTTCCTCGAAGGGGCGGAGCGTGTCTACACCGACGGTGCCGCGTCGCCCCAGTGGTACGGCACCGGCACCGAGGACCTTTACGAGGGCGGCTGGTATTTCAAGGACGGCACTCGATTCAGTGACCCGCTCACGGGTCAACCCGACCAACGCACGGTGGCCGGCGGCTGCGCCGACTATTGCGTCGCCGTCTACCGGCTCATGTTGGCCGACGCCGTCGACTACCACTCCGCGATCCGCTTCGGCATCGAGCACGGCAAGCGGAACATGGTCCAACCCGATTACAGCTCAACCGCTTTCCTTTACACGCAACCCAACGACGCCCTGACCGCCGGGGACGATGTCCGACCCAGCGATCCGGTCAGCCGACTGCTGCACGGCTACGCTGACGCCGACGCCGCCGATCAACTACTGGTCAGCGAATACGAGGGCAGCGAAGACACCCGTCCGGTCATCGGGTCGGTGCGCGCCACCGCGGCCGCGATCACGTTCCACGTCGAAACCGACCCGGACAACCGAGGCATCCTGCTGCGTCGCACATCCGACCAAGCGAACGGATTCCAACGCGCGGACGTCGCGGTCGACGGCGTCCCCGTCGGGACCTGGCTTCAGCCGCGGAACAACGGTATTCACCGCTGGCTCGACGACACCTACCTCTTGCCGCCACCGGTGACTGCCGGCAAGGCGCAACTGACCATCACCCTTACGCCCGCGCCCGATTCCCCGCCCTGGACGGCGAGCCGCTACCAGGTCGAAACGGTGACCGGTTGATCACTAAGCAGCGGTAGGCCGCATCACCCTGGCGGCCAGGAGCGAGGCGATCAAGACACCCGTCAATCCGGCGACGGGAGCCACCGACGACGACCATCCCGACAACACGAAATAGCCGAAGGCGGCGCCGACGGCCAGCAGGGTCGCGTGCACGGGCGTCCAGTGCTCGATGGCCGGCAACCAAAACGCCAACCCCATGCCAAGGAGCAGCGCCAGAACGTGACCGAACGCGGTGAAATCCGCGTCGAGCGTCGCCATCAACGCGACGCCGAGCCACCACCCGATCCAGGCCGGGCGCCAGCGGGCCGGTATCGATGCGGTCAGGGCGCCCAGCACGCACACCGCGCCGTAGCTGATCCCGACGTCGGTGGCGCGCGCCACCGAGAACGGGAGCCATCCCGTTTCCACCGCGGCCACCAGCCCCACCGCGACGATCACGGTGGCGCCGATGTGGCCGACGGCGAAGGTGATCAGCAAACCTCGCCCGCGCCAGATGAGTTCACCCAGCGCCAGCAGGCACACCAGGCCCGGCAGCCAGAGGAAGACATCGCCGCCGTCGCTGACGAACGCGCTGCCGACCAGGCTGCCCAGGTTGCCGTGCGCCAGGTTGTGCAGGTTGGTGCTCATATCCCTTACCACCGCGGCGCGGGTGTGCCCGCCCAGCGCCGACAGGGTGACCGAGACGGCGAGCAGCATGACGGTATACGCCGCCGTGACGCGCAGCCGGTCGGGGCGCGCACGAAGGTCCGTGCGGGACACCATCACTGACCGGTCCAGCCCCGGTCGCGCGCCAGCAGGTCGGCGACGGTTTCTCTACGCACAAGTTCACGCGACTTGCCACCGGAGACCGCGACCAGGGGCGGGCGGCCCACCATGCTGTGGCTCGGCACCATCGAGTGCTGGTAGGCACCGGTGCACGCGACGGCCAGCAGATCTCCCGGGCGGATGTCCGCGGGCAGCTCGACGTCGCGGGCGATTTCGCGACCGTCGCCGTGCCGGCCGACGACGGTGACCGGTGCGGTGACGCTTGGAGGGTGCCGATTGGCCAGCGCCACCGTGTATTTCGCGCCGGGCCGCTCCATGCCGTGGATGTCACTCGACCCGCCGTCCACCGCGACGAAGGTGTGCCCTCCGGGCTGACGTTTTACGGCGATCACCCGGCAGAGCATCATCCCGGCCCGCGCGGCGATGGCGCGGCCCGGCTCGATCACAATTCGCGGGCGAGGGAATTCGTGCTCGCCACAAGCCGATTCCAGCGCACCGTCGATGACGGTTCCCAGCGCACGTACGTCGAGTTCGGGGTCGCCCGGGAGGTACGGGACTGCATGCCCACCGCCCAGATTGAGTTCACTGAGCACGACCTGATGGCGGTCGCGGACCTCGGCCATCACACCGATCATCTGGCGGATCGCCTCACCGTAGAGCGAGGCGTCGGTGAGCTGTGACCCGAGCCGGCAGTGCAGCCCCACCAAATCCAGCCACGGCTGATCCAGGACACGCCTCAGCGCGCCGGCAGCCTGGCCGCCGGATAGCGCGAAGCCGAATTTCTGGTCGATCGCCCCGACGTCGGGGATGACCCCCACCAGGACGCGCTGACGGTGACGCACCCGGCAGGCCAGGAGTGAGACCTCGCTGGGCGTATCGATGACGATCCGTCCGACACCGGCGGCGATCGCGTCGCACAGCTCGGCCGCGGTGATCACCCCATCCAGGATGATCTGCGACGGGGGGACGTCGGCGGCCAGCGCGGTGGCCAGCTCACCGGCCGAGGCGACGTTCACGCCGGCCCCTTCGTCCGCGGCCCAGCGGGCCACGTCGACGCTCAACAGCGCCTTCCCGGCGTAGATCAGCTCGGCGTCGGGCAGTGTCGCGCGATAGCCCCGAATCCGGGCCCGGAAATCCTCTTCGTCCACCACGTACGCGGGCGTGCCGAATTCGGCGGCGAGGTCGTCGGCGGCCACGTCGCCCACGCAGAGCCGGCCCAGGTCGTCAACGTAGGCGCTCAGCGGCCAGATCGCGCGATCGAGATGCGGGTTCAGCCCGTGCCTCAGCGACGGAAGCAGCTCGAAGAGCGTCATGCCTCTACGGTGCCGGTCCGGCCCGGCGCGTGCCGCGTTCTTAACGAAGCCTTCACACCCGTGCGGCAAATCTTCACAGATTCGGAACACTGGCCGCGATCGAGGCGATCACCTCGTCCGCGGACACGATCGCGGTCGCGTAGTTCGGAATGTTGACCTCGAGTGCGGCGCGCATCTCGACCTCCGAGTAGTCCGCCGTCCCGTCGCGCACCACCGTTACCTCGTACCCGAGCTCCGCGCCGTAGCGAACCGTGGCTTCGAGGCAGGTGTGGGCGATGAGTCCCATGACGATGAGCCGATGAACGCCGTGCCTCTTGAGCTGCAGGTCCAGGTCGGTGTTGGCGAAACCGCTCGAACACCAATGCTCGTGGGCGACGACGTCACCGGGCTGCGGCTCGAACCCGGTGCGAAGCTCACCGCCCCAGGTGCCGAATTCGAAGGTCTTGCGTGACCACGCCGCCTTCTGCACCGGCGCGATGTGTTTCCACGTCTCGTAATCGCCGGGGCGGTATCGGCGATGCAGCGCATAAAAGACGCGGATGTCCGCCCCGCGGGCCGCGTCGAGCACCCGCTTCATGTGGGTGACGCAGCCGTTGCCCTCGATGACGCCTTTCAGGCGCTCCCAGACCTTGCCGCCCGGGGAGATGAAGTCGTTGTAAGGATCGATCAACACCAGCCCCGTCGTGTCCTTGCTGTACGTCACGCGGTCATCATCCCTCGTGGACGCCTTGACTGACCGATCTGCCTGCTGCTACACATGGTTGCGCCACAAATTTGGGCGATCGCCCAAAAAGGCGGCGCTTGGAGGTGACGATGGGCCGGATGGACGGCAAAGTCGCGTTCGTGACCGGCGCGGCGCGCGGACAGGGCAGGAGTCACGCCGTCCGGCTCGCGCGCGAAGGCGCGGACATCATCGCCGTCGACATCTGCCGCAAGTTCGAGGCGTCACCCGTGGAGGGCGCCACCCCCGAGGATCTCGACGAGACCGCCGGCTTGGTCAAGGACGCCGGAGGCCGGATCGTCACCGCCGAAGTCGACGTCCGCGATTTCGACGGGCTGCGCGCCGCGGTGGACAGCGGCGTCGAACAGCTGGGACGCCTCGATGTCATAGTCGCCAACGCCGGCATCGGGACGACGGCGGGAAAGCTGCACAAGACCCCTGAGCCGCTGTGGCAGGAGATGATCGACGTCAACCTCAGCGGCGTCTGGAAGACGGTGAAGGCAGGGGTTCCGCACGTCCTGAACGGTGGCCGCGGGGGCTCCATCGTCCTGACGTCGTCGGTGGCGGGGGCCAAGGCCTACCCACACGTCGGCCACTACGTCGCGGCCAAACATGGGGTCATCGGCCTGATGCGTTCGTTCGCAGTCGAATTGGGCCAGCACATGATCAGGGTCAACGCCGTCCTCCCGACTCACACGAGCTCGCCCCTTCTGCTGAACGAGGCCACGTACCGCGCTTTCCGGCCCGAACTGGAGAACCCCGGACCCGACGACCTCGCGCCGGTGTGCCAGAGCTTCCACTACCTGCCCATCCCTTGGGTGACGCCCGAGGACATCAGCAACGCCGTGCTGTTCCTGGCCTCCGACGAAGCGCGCTACATCACCGGCGTCGCGCTGCCGGTGGATGCCGGCAGCTGCCTGAAATAGAGGAACGAATGACCGTCACCAGCGAGACGTCCGTCTACTACGACCCTTACGACACCGGCATCATCGCCGATCCGTATCCGACCTACGCGCGGCTGCGCGACGAGGCGCCCATCTATTACAACGACCGCTACGACTTCTGGGCGCTGTCAAGGCATTCCGACGTCGAACGGGCGCTGGCCAACTGGGAGGCGTTCTCCAACCGGCGCAGCGACATCCTCGAGCTGATCCAGTCGAAATTCGAGATGCCCGGCGGGGTCATGATGTTCCAGGATCCGCCCGAACACACACGGTTGCGCGGACTGATGTCTCGCGTGTTCACGCCCCGCCGGATGGCCGAACTCGAGGACCAGATCCGGCAATACTGCGTGCGGTGCCTGGACCCGCTCGTCGGCTCGTCGAGCTTCGACATCATCGCGGAGCTGGCCTCGATGATGCCGATGCGGGTGATCGGGATGCTGCTGGGAATCCCGGAATCCGAACAGGTCTCGGTGCGCGACGCGAACGACGCCAACCTGCGAACCAAGCCGGGCGCTCCGTTGAAGGTCGCCGACGCCGACTCGATCGCTGACGGCCGGATCTACGCCGACTACGTGGAATGGCGGTCCAAGAACCCGTCCGATGACCTGATGACGACGTTGCTCAACGTCGAGTTCGACGACGAGGACGGGGTGCACCGCAAACTGACGCGCAAGGAGGTGCTGCATTACACGCAGGTGGTCGCCGGCGCCGGCAACGAGACGACCGGCCGGCTGATCGGCTGGCTGGCCAAGGTGCTCGCCGAGCATCCCGACCAGCGCCGCGCGGTCTATGAGGACAGGTCGCTGTTGACCCGCACCGTCGACGAGACGCTGCGATTCGAACCGACGGGACCGCACGTCGCGCGTTGGATGGCCAGGGATTTCGAGTGCTACGGCACGACGGTTCCGGCGGGCAGCGCCATGCTGCTGCTCTTCGGCGCCGCCAATCGCGACCCCCGCCGCTACGCCGACCCGGACAGCTACGACATCCGGCGGGACAACATCTCGCACATCACGTTCGGGAAGGGTGTGCACTACTGCCTCGGCGCCAACCTCGCCCGTCTCGAGGGCCGAGTCGCGCTGGACGAGATGCTCAACCGCTGGCCCGAATGGGGAATCGACTACGAGACAGCGAAACTCGCACCGACCTCGACGGTGCGCGGTTGGGAGCGGCTAGAGGTGGTGCTGCCCTGAGTCAGGCGCCTCGAACCGGTCGATGAGCCGGCTGACGAGCGCGATGGCCTCGTCGTGGCCGCGCGTCGCGCCGAGGGAACCTTCCATGATGAGGGTCTGGCCGACGGCGGCAATAACAACCGCGAGGCCGGCGGGCGGGAATTCCGCGACATCCAGCGCATTCTCGCGGACAACGTGGTTGAGTGCGGCGATCTGCCGGCTCCGCCACCGTTCGGACCACGCCGCGATCTCGGCCCGAATGTCCTTGCGGTGGTTGGCCAGGCCCATGAACTCCTGCAGCAGCCGGGCGTCCTTCGGCTCGATGAGGGTTCGCCACAGGGCATGCAGGGGACGGTCGGAGGCCAGCGCCTGATCTTGGCGCTCGAGATAGGCCGCCGCGCCGCGGCGGAACACGTCGAGGTACAGCTCGTCCATGGTGGGGAAGTAGTAATGCACCAGGGCCGGTTTCACGCCGGCCTTTGCCGCCACCCGGCGCGAAGTCGCCGCCGCATAGCCCTCGTCGACCATGATCTGGATCGTTGCGTCGATGAGCAAGTCGCGGGTCGTCGAGTCCCTGGCCATCACCGGACCCTAAGTTGGGCGGTCACCGGGAATCAACAACGCCCATGATTAGAAGATGGAGCGGCGGGGAACTGTTTGACCGAACATTTCAGAAAGTGAAGGATCACAGCGTGGCCGCCAGCTTCCGGGACATCATCCAGTCCAAGTACCTGCTCCTGACGACGTTCACCAAGGACGGCCGCCCGAAACCGACGGCGATCTGGGGTGTGCCAGAAGGCGACAAGCTTCTGGTCATCACCGACGACGGCTCCTGGAAGGTCAAGCGGATCAACAACACGCCGCGGGTGACGATCGCCAGGAGCGGATCGCTCGGCAAGCCGAAGAGCGAACCGGTCGAGGGCGTGGCCCGGGTCCTGCCGAAGTCCGAGACGCGGCGCGTCTACAACGCCGTGCTCAAACGGTACTGGTATCACGCCTGGTGGTTCTATGCCCATTCGATCGTGCGGGGCGGCATCGACAAGGTGCACGTCGGCCTGGAAATCAGGCCGGCCGCTTAGCGTCGCTCTTGGGATCGATCAGGATCTTCGCGTGCGCCTCGGGGTCACCGAGCGCGTCGAACGCGGCCTCGACGCCCGACAGCCCGACCGTCCCGGTGATCAGCGGCTCGACGTTGACCTTGCCGTCGGCGAGCATATGCAACGTATCGCGGAACTCGAGCGGCGTGTAGCCGAGCACGAACCGCAGGTCTATCTCTTTGTTGATCGCCATCGCCGGACGGATGTGGTCGGCACCCATACAGACGCCGACGACGACGACGCGCGAAAACAGCGGCGCGCCGGCGATGATGCCGTCGATAATCCCGGGCACGCCGACGCACTCGAAGATGACGGGATGCTTGGGCGTCGCCGCGCCGGCGGCCTCGGCGGCGCGCCAGAGATGCCACCACGGCAGCCGAAGGCGCTGCAGCCGTTCGATCGTTCCGACCGCAAGATCGAACGCCTCCAGGATGCCGTGCAGGTGTTTGCGGCCCGCGTCCGTGGCATATGGCGACTCCTGTGCGGGGTCGACGACGATATCTGCCCCGCAGGCCGTCGCCAGCGCCCGGCGGCCAGGTGAGAAGTCGCTCGCGATCACGGTGCGTACACCGTGCGACTTGAGCATGCAGATCACCGCGAGACCGATTGGCCCGCAACCGATGACGATCGCGACGTCGCCTTTGCCCACCTCGCCGCGCCGGACGGCGTGCCAGGCGACGGCCATCGGCTCGGTCAGCGCGGCGACGTCGGGGGACAGCCCGTTGGGGACGGCGAACGTCAACGACCGCTCAACGAGCAACTGTTCGGCGTAGGCGCCGGGCGCCATCGTCGAGAGTCCGATCCCGTGTACCTCTTTGCCGCGCCGCAGCAGCGGCAGGGCCACGACCCGTGTGCCGGGCCGTGGGGCCTTCCGGGTGCCGGGTCCGTAATCGAGTACCTCGCCGCAGAATTCATGACCGAACACGACGCGCTGATCCGACCGCATGAACGCGTCGTACCCGGACTCGGCCATCACGTCGGCGAGCTCGTCGCAGTGGCGGCGGGCGTGCAAGTCGGATCCGCAGATGCCACACCTGAGCACCTCGAGCAATAGCTGCCCCTTGGCGGGGGTCGGCGCCGGGACGTCGACCACGTCGAGCTTGGCGTTGGTGCACGTGACGCTCTTCATTCTTCGATCCTGCTACACGGTCGCCGATCTAGGACCAACCGGTTGCAGTCCTGCCGCCTGTTTCAACTCGTCGTAGGCCCGCCGGGTGCACCGGGAAAGGTGGGGCATGTCGTCGAGTGCCGCGGCATTGGCGACGAAGCCGAAGTCCATGCTGTCGTGATAGGACGCGAAAGTGGCGTTGAGTCCGATCGAGGCGGCGATGGCGGAAATCGGATAGATGCCGAGCAGGCGCGCACCGTTGAGGTACCGGATCTCCCTGGCCCCCGCCACGTTCGAAATGACGAGGTTGCATGCCGGACGGGCGACACGGTCGAGGTGCGTCGAGGCCCCCAGGCCGGCGAGCGCAACCAACCCGACCGCGTAGGTCATAGCGGCCTCGTTGGACATGCGGGCGAGTTCCTTCTTGCAGACGGCGACCGAGTCCACGACCTGATGGATCCGTTCCGCCATGCTCGCCCCCGGCTCTCCGAGGCGTGGGAACAGGGCCGACACTCGGGTGCCTATCGCCGTGTCCCCGGCGTCGCGCAGCGACACCGGACACATCGCGATGAAGGGGTGCGCGAAGTCCCGGCCGGTCTCCCGGAGATAGGCGTGCAGCCCGCCGTCGACGACCGTCACCGCCAC
Organism: Mycobacterium sp. E3298; assembly: GCF_001666895.1. Lineage (NCBI taxonomy): Bacteria > Bacillati > Actinomycetota > Actinomycetes > Mycobacteriales > Mycobacteriaceae > Mycobacterium > Mycobacterium sp. E3298. Next base: position 9,365 of record NZ_LZJB01000380.1, on the reverse strand, counting down.
GTCGTTCAGGGTCGCCCCGAGCCGCCGGCCGATCTCATGCATCTCTTCCAGCGGCAAGGAAAGCGTCGCGAAGCTCCGCCCGATCTGCAACGGGGCATTGGTCGGGGCGTGCTGGGCCGTAAACGGCAGGCTGCCCTCGAGATGCGTTCGGAAACGGCTCGCGAGCACCTTGCGCAGCGCGCCGACCGAAAGCTGGTTCAACACCCCGACCTGCGTGATCGCCCCGCGAATCGAATCGACCACGCGCGCCGTGACGGGCGTCGGTGGGTGCTGTTTGGTCGGTGGCGCGCCGAGCGCAAAGGCGGGTGCGGGGACGACGCGTTCCCCCGTCATGCTCAACCCGGCATACAGAAGCCTCAGACCGGACTCGCCGTCGATGATCGAGTGATGAGTCTTGGTGTAGATCGCGAACATGCCGCCCGGCACCCCATCGATCACCCAACACCGGAAAAGCGGGCGGTCGCGGTCGAGTTGTGGCTCGTGCAGATCGGCGACGAGTCGCAGCAGGTCGTCGTAGGAGGAGCCGGCGGGCAGGGCCAGGTGTCCGACGTGGTAGTGCGGGTCCCACTGCGTCATCTCCCGGAACCGGGGGGCGCCCCGGCCGAGCAGCTCCGGAATGTAGTTGAAGGGCGGCGCCGGCGTGCACGCACGGTACGCCTCCACGATTTCGCGCACTATGGGCGCGCGGCCGGCCGGCTTCTTGAACAACAGCATCGCGCCGACGTGCGTCGTGCCGGAGGGCGACTCGATCAACAGCCATGAAAGGTCCAGCGGCGGAATCGGTTTGGTCATGCCGTACCTCCGATCGGATGTCCCGTCACCCGGCTTGGGTGCGCGGAAGCCCGAATATTACGGCGATGTTCTCTCCGTGGACCACGGCCGACGAGGGCACTAGGGCCCCGGTATGGCAGCCGTTAGTCCCTCAGCTCTGGCACGCGGCGCCCCGCTCAGCTCACGGCACGAAGGGCTTCGAACGTGTCAGCCAGAGTCTCCTGCGGATCCCGGTAGGTAATGCCGAGTTCCCGCTCGCTCGGTGAATCGTCGGACGCCGGCATCTGCGTGTAGTACTGCATCCCGGCCCACGTGAAGGGCGTATCGAAGGGTACGAACCGGCTGGCGCGATCCATCACCGCGCCGGCGACGCGCAGGGCGGTATCGGGGATCGGAACCGAGACCATCGCCGACCCGGACACCTCGCCGAGCATTTTCGCCAACTCTGCCGCCGGAACGCGATGGCCGCCCGCCATGTACCGGCGCGGGCCGCGGCCGGGTTCGAGGAGCGCCGCGTGCAACGCTGCCAAATCGCGCACATCGACGATCAACCAGGCCCCGCTCCGGCCCGGGATCACATGCATCTGCAGGGCGGCCCTGACGCCTTCGCCGGCCTCACCGAACTGGTCACCCACCGGCGGACCGATGACCATGCCCGGGTAGGTGATGTTCACCGGCGCGCCCGCGTCCTGCAGACCGCGGGCATAGATCTCGACCTGCGCCTTGGACGTCCCGTAACCGTCCGCCCCTCCGACGACCGGCAGGTCCGCCGACAGCTCTTCCAGGCCCGCATGGAAGAGCGCGCTGAAACTGGACACGTGGACGATCGGGTCCAGGCCGAGTTCGACGGCCTGACCCAAGACGTTCTGGGCCCCCTGCATATTGGTGGTGAGCATCTGCGCGGTCTGGCGCGGGTCGGTGGCCACCAGGGCCGCGCTGTGCACGACGGCTTCGCAGCCGTCCAGCGCCTGGCGCACCGCCATGCGGTCCGTGATGTCGGCGACGGCATAGTCCGACACGTCGACACCCAACTCCGCCACCGAAGTCTTCAGCTTGGCGGGGGTGCGCACCAGAAACCGGATGTCGTGGCCGGCGTCGGCTATGGCCTTGGCCGTCCAGCCGCCGACGAATCCCGTACCGCCTGTGATCAGAACGCGCATGGTGGAATCTTTGCAGGACCGGGTGGCCTACAGGTGACTGGAGGCGAAGTTGGCGGCTTGGCCCGTCATCCCGTTCATGCCGTAGGAGGTGTGCGCGGCGAAGCCGTCGCCGCCGGCGCTGCCGCATATCGGATCGCCCTGCGCGCAGAGCTCCAGCGTCTTCGGCTGATACAGCGGGCCGATGGCGAGCGGCGGGGCGTGGTACTTCTGCAGGAAGTCACCCGACGGCGTCCCGAACAGGGTGACCGCGGCGACGTGGTTGGCGACGTCCGCCGGCATGGGCGGCGGCACGGCCGACGCGGGCACGCCCGCCGGAACGGCTGCCGACGTCACATACCCGGCTAGCGCGGCGCCCTGCGAATACCCGCCGAGCACCTCGCGGGTGTTGGGGCAGTTCTTCGCCGTGGCCTCGACGTGCGAGCTGGCGTCACGGATGCCGTCGACCACGGTCTGGGGAAAGTTCGGATTTGAAAAGTCGGTGCTCGCAGGGTAATTGACCGCATACACGCCGAGCGATCGGGATCCGATCTGCGAACGCAGCGCGTCCACGAACGACCCGCCGATGCCCCCGACGCCGGGCGGCTCGCCCGACCCGCGCGCGAATACCACCTCCACGTCGGGACACGCCGGATCCGCGGACGCCGACGGGCTGGGCGCGCTGGCCACCAGGGCGCCGGCCGCCAGTGCCGCCAGTCCAGCGAGCACCGACAGCCGGCGCAGCCCGGAACGCCTGATCACTTCTTGAACGCGTCTTTCACCTTTTCACCGGCGTCCTTGAGGCTGGACTTCGCCTGGTCCGCCCGGCCCTCGTCCCTGGTCTCGTGGTCGCCGGTCGCCTTGCCGATGGCCTCCTTGGCGCGGCCGCCCAGGTCCTCGATCTTGTTCTTCAGCTTGTCCTCGTTGCTCATGCCGCTGTGGCTACCCCGCTTTGCCACAGGTTGAAACCCCGCCCTGCCATGATGGAGGTCGTGAGCGCCGCAATCGTGGTCGCAATAGTCGTGGGGCTGATGCTCCTCGGCATCGGCATGGTGGTCAATCAGCTGCTCCGGTTGCGGCGGTATCTGCGGGACTCGCCGACCGCGCCCCCACCCGGCCCCGAGCCGCCGGACGGGCTCAGCTAGCGGAAACGGGACCGTTGCGCGGGGCCGGCTGATAGCTTCGTCCTCGTGGTAGCGGGGCGGCGCGGCACCGTGAAACCGTCAGTGCTTCTGGTCACCGACGACGGCCTGCCGCGCGGCGTCTCCGGCGCCGCCGATCCACACTTCGCCAACGTCGTGAAATTGTTCGCGCAGCTGTTCCCCGGCCGCCGGTTCGGTGGCGGGGCGCTGAGCGTCTATGTCGACGGCGTGCCCGTGGTCGACGTCTGGACCGGATGGTCGGACCGGGCCGGCAACCAGCGCTGGACCGCCGACACCGGGGCGATGGTGTTCTCGGCGACCAAGGGTGTCGCCTCGACCGTGATCCACCGGCTGGCCGACCGCGGCCTGCTGTCGTACGACGAGCCCGTAGCCGAATATTGGCCCGAGTTCGCGGCCAACGGTAAGGAAGAGATCACCGTGCGTGACGTGCTGCGGCACCGCTCCGGGTTGTCGCATCTGCGCGGCGTCACGAAGGCCCAGTTGATGGACCACGCGCTGATGGAGGAGCGCCTCGCCGCCGCGCCCGTCGACCACTTGCGGGGCGTCCAGGCCTATCACGCTTTGACCTACGGCTGGCTGCTGTCCGGGCTGGCCAGGGCGGTGACCGGCAAGGGCATGCGGGAGCTGATCCGCCAGGAGGTCGCCCGGCCCCTCAACACCGACGGCTTACACCTCGGCCGGCCTCCGGAAGGCTCGCCGACCCAGGCCGCGGAAATCTTGATTCCGCAGGGCCGGCTGCGCGCCCCGGTGTTCAACTTCATCGCCCCCAAGATGGCCGGCCTCCCGTTCTCCGGCGCCCTGGGCGCGATGTACTTCCCCGGTGTCGTCTCCCTGATCAAGGGGGACACCCCCTTCCTCGACGGTGAGGTTCCGGCCGCCAACGGCGTGGTAACCGGCCGCGGGCTGGCGAAGATGTATGCCGTGCTGGCCAACGACGGCCGCATCGACGGCAAGAAGTATCTGTCCGAGGAGCTGACGCGCGGCCTGGCGGGGCAGGCCCGGCGGAAGTGGCCCGACGCGAACATGGTGGTGCCCATGCCGTTTCACCTCGGCTACCACGAGTCGCCGGTGCCGGGCTTGCTGCGCGGATTCGGCCATGTCGGCCTCGGGGGAACGCTGGGCTGGGCCGACCCCGAGGCGGGCGGGTCCTTCGGCTTCGTGCACAACCGGTTGCTCACGCCGCTGCTGTTCGACATGGGATCCTTTGCGGGACTTGCCCGCCCGCTGCGCAACGCCATCCTGGCCGCCCGCGACCAGGGTCCGCTGCCGGTGCCGCAGCTGGGCGCCGCCTACGCCAAGGCCGCCCGGCGCAAGGCGGCCCTATAGCCGGGCGGCGACGAAGTTCGCGGCTTGAGCCGTCATCCCCGACTGGACGTACGAGCCGTGCGCCAACACGTTGCCACCGCCGGAGCACGCGGGGTCACCGTCGGCGCACTCGTCGATGGTCTTGGCGCTGTACGGCGGGCCGATCGGCGGGAACACCGTACCGGCGAGGGTGCCGGCCAGTGGGCTGGTCGGGTTGCCGAAAACTGCGATCGCCGCGACGTGGTCTGCCGCTTGCGGCGGTAGGGCCTTGGTGGCCAGGTCCATCACACCCGCCCCCTGAGAAAACCCGCCGAGCACCAACCGCGTGTTGGGGCACCGGGCGATCATGTCCTGCACGTGAGCGACCGTGTCGTCGGCACCGGCTTGGGCACTCGTCGCGAAAGCCGTTGTCGCCGGGTAGTTCACCGCGTAAACGCCCATCGACCGCCCGGCGAGCTGCGCACCCAGGGAGTCGATGAACGCCTGGCCCACCTGGCCGACGCCGGAGGACTGTCCCGTGCCGCGGGCGAACACCACCTCCACGGCCGGGCACGGATCGGCCTCGACGGAAGGAATGCCGATGGGCCCGCTCAGCAGAGCCGCACACACCGGGACCGCGAGACCGGCGACGCGAAAGATGCGCTCCCCGATCACCGCTCCATGCTGACATAGGCGTTCCCACGCGGCAGCGTCAGCGGAAGGTCGGCGTAGGTGACGATGCCCGGCGCCGCGGCGACGACGGCCGGGATCGCGTTGATCGCGGGCATCGCGGTCATGATGTGGCCGAGGTCCATGAACTCCTCGAGCGTGGTAGCCGCAAAGTACGGCGGCGGAAGGAAGCCCACCTTCGTGGTCACCGTCGGTTGCCCGTCGATCTGGATGACCCAGCCGTCTTGTTCGATCTTCCAGTCGGGCTCGAGCGTCTGGCCCTTGCGCCACCGCACGTTCAAGTCGATCAACGTGGTGTCGCCGACGATGCCCTGCCAGCTGATGTACACGCCCGCTACGCATCCCGCGGGGATGGTCCACGAAGTCATCTCGAGGTCCGCGGTGGTCTGGGCGAACTCGGCGACGCACTTCACCTCGTCGAGCTCGACGCCGAGCGCGTCACCCACCAGCCGGACGGCCTCCCCGAAGATCGCCGTCCCCTTTTCCGCCATCGCCTGCAGGTCCGGGTGGTCGATCGGCTGGCCGAAGCCGACCGGCTTCTCGGTCTCCGGTGAGTCATAGAAGGTGGTGTCGGCGGCCTCGTTGACCGTGACCTTGTCGATCCGGTTGCACACCATCGCCGACACGATGGCCAGTAGCTCGGCGAAGCCCGGGCTGACGCCGGACCCGAAGATGGTCGAGCCGCCCTTGGCGCAGGCCTCCGAAATCTTCTCGCGGCCGTTGCCGAGATTGTGCCCCGTGATGAACGACGCCGTGGTCACCACGTTGACGCCCGCCGACAGAATGCGGACCAGCTCGTCGACGTCGATCCACATCGGGTTGTAGACCACGCAGTCGGGTTTGAGCGCGAGCAGTGCATCGGCGTCGTCGGTGGCCGCCACGCCGAGCGGTGCGATGCCGACGAGGTCGCCGGCGTCGCGCCCCACCTTCTCGGCTGACCAGGCGTAGCAACCCACCAGCTCCAGGGTGGGGTTGGTGACTATCGACTTCAGCGAGCTCTTGCCGACATTGCCGGTGTTCCACTGAACCACGCGATAGGTGTTTGGCACTCGCTCAGCATAGGGAATCGCGCCCCGGGTTAGTAGGCGGATTCGGCCGCCAATATCTCGGCGAGAAAGGCGTCGTCCGCCGGCCGGTCCAGCCGCGCCCGCGCCCACCGGCGCACCCGCTCGCGGGTGTCGGCCGACTCCGCGTTCTCGGCCCCGATGAGCACGGAGGCCGCCGACCAATCGTGATCCCAGGCCGCCGACTCCGAAAGCGGCCGTTGCCCGGCCTCGGCCAGGGGGAGGGCCGCGCGGCCGTCGGCGTCGAGGGCGCCGGTGCCGGAAATCGATCCCGAGCGCAGCCGCACCCCGATGCCGGTGGCTGGGTCCGGGCCGATGACGGCCACCCGCACGTGGGCGACGACCGCGGTTCCGGCCGCCTCGATCGTCCAGTCGACGGTGTTCTCGCCGGCGTCGAAGATCCCGGGCGGAACCCCGCCCCAGTGGACTGACCCGGCGCCGCGGGCGATCGGGGCCGTGGAGGGCCTGCCCGCGTCCGCGCCGGCGGCCAGCGCGTAGTCGTCGCGGCGGCCGCTCGGAAAGACCAACACCGCAGCCGAATCGTCAAGCGCGGCAAACAGTTCGGGCCAGCCGGGGCCGTCCACACCCAATTCGTCGGCCAGGCCGGCGCCGGCTCGCACCAGATCCACCGCGCGCGGATCACCGTCCGCGACATGCGCGGCCAGGGCGGTGGCGTGCGGCGCCAGCAAGCCGGCGACGTCGGAATCCAGGGTGTCATCGGCGAAGAAGCCTTGCGCGCCGGCGGTCAACACCGCGACCTCGAGGTCCAGCAGCGCGCGATCGAGGCCGGCGATGCCGTCCTGTCGACTCGCGGGCCACCAGCGCCGCAGCCAGTGGCCCACGGCCAACCGGCGTAGCGGCCCGACCGACCCCGGCAGGATGTCCACCCCGGCGAGGTCGATGCTGCTTGGCTCGTCCGCCCCGCCCACCGCGGAAGCGAGTGCGACATGCCCGGATTCGCCGAGCACCCGCCAGAGCCAGTCGGCACGGCCGAAATCGGTGAATGTGATGTGGGCCTTGGCGTCGTTGGGGTCGTCCAGGGTCCACGACAGCACCGCGCCGCTGACCTCGAGCACCGCGGCCAGCGGAGTCGTCTCGGTGGTGGGGCCGGTAGTCCACAGACCGGAATCGGCGACCAATCTCATCCCGCCACCTGCAATTCCAGCATCGACTTGATTCGCTGCCGGTGATCCAGACTCACCGACCGCGCGACCCCCTCGAGCAGCGACCGCACGTCATCGACATCGTCGCAGGGCTCCTGCCAGACGTCGCGCCCGTGCAGCCGCGCCCACAGCCGGCTCAGGTAGGGCTGGGCGTACGCGGCGAGGTCGTCGACCACCTGCCGCTGGCGTGGATGGATCGGGCCGCCCTCGGCGAGGTAACGGCGGGCGTGCAGCACGTAGGCCTCCTTGCGCAGCCGCGCCTGGATCTGCGCCGCGAGGGCGTAGCGGCTGGCGACGGACGGGTCCAGCGGAGCCAACTCCGTCGCGATCTCGATGCCCGCGACGAGCGTGGCCTGTTTGTCCTCCGACAGCAGGCCCCAGGGCGCGCAGGCCCGGTCGACTTCCTCCTCGCAGAGCAGGGGAATGTCGGGCAGCGCGTCGCGGTCCAGGGCGCGGCGCAGGGTGGCGCGCACCCGGTCCACCACGCTGCGGTCGAGCGGCCGGTCGCTGTCGGCCCCGCCGGCCACGCGCGGTCGTTGTTGCGGCGCAACCGAACTCAGCCCAAGCTCGATTATCGACCACGGCAGTTGCGCCGCCTCGACGCGGGCCAGCGCGCCCAGGTTGTAGGGCGTCGCGTCGGCGATCATCGCCGACCAGACGCGCTGCCGGGCCGTCGTGGTGCGGTGGCTGTTGGCCGGTCCCAGGACGGTGGCGAGTTCGGCCAGGAACGGGCCGGTGACGGTGGCGCCCGCCCGCACGTCGCGCCAGCTGCGGTCGAGCTGGTCGGCCAACTTGGCCACCGCCTCGGGGTCGGCCAGGTACTGATGCAGCACCTCGATCGCGGTGCGGTCGCGACCCTGGTGGACGTCTTCCAGCACCGCGGCCGCCGTCTCTTGATCCTCGGCCGCCGGTTGGCCTTTCGTCACCGCGAGCTCGAAGCACACCGGGAAGTACAGTTCCTGGGCGTTTCCGGTGCGGATGCGCCGCCGGCGCCGCTCCATCTTGAGTACCTCGAACCAGGCAGCGGCCGAACGCAATTCGGCTGCGCTGCCGACGATCAGCTCACGCATCGCGTCGGCCGTCTCCGGGTTGACGACCGGTGCCGAATACTGCGGGTTGGAACGCAACCGGAGCACCAGCGGGTCGATGATGCGTTTGACGGTGCGGCTCAGCGGGCCGCCGTCGTCGCTGCTGAGCACCTCCACACCGGGGCCGATCGCCCGCCACGCCGCGTCGATCACCGACCGGCGGGGGTGGCCGACCGCGACGGCCAGCTGTGAATCCGCGCTCATCTGCCCAGAATAGGGGCTTCGCGTCGAACGCGGCAGCCGAAAACTTGGGTTCGGTAGCCGGCCGCCGGCCGCACGCTGGTGGCATGAAGAAGCTGTCAGTGCTGGTCGACCGGGTCCGGTCCGCCCGGCGTCGGGGCGGAGGGGACCGCGCCGTCGGGGTCGGCACCGTGCGCGCGGTCGAGCGACAGGTTTTCATCGAGGTGGTCGCCGTCTCCGGTGAGACGTTCATCGGCAAGTTGGCCCGGTGCGGCGACGATCTCGACCTCTCGGTGCTGCGGCCCGGTCTGGTGGTCCTGGTGGCCTTCGATCCCGCTGCACGGGAGAGCCTTTCGCTGCCCGACGATGTGCTTGCGGTGCACGCGGCGTGGGTGGCGTCGCTGTGAGCGCTACCGGGCGCCGTCCACCGCGAAGCTGACGACGGCGCCCCAATACAGCGGGCTGGCCGTGGTATCGCCGTCGCGCCAGCGCCGCATCTGTTCGCGCTGCCACCGGTTCACCGCGCACCCGGCGTCCCCGTCGGCGCCATGGGCGCGATCCACGGCGACAACGACACCGGCCATCGGATCGGCGGTGGCCGTGGTGAACTGGCGATACGCCGCGGGTGGCCCTGCTCGCCTGCGGCTCGGGTGGGGACTACCAATTCGACGAGGCGACCGGGCTGGTGGCGGCGATGATCCTGGGCGGCGCCCAGTTGGTGACGGCCACCCTGTGGTCGCTACCCACGTCCGCGGCGTATCGCCAGTTCACCACGGCCACCGCCGATCCGATGGCCGGTGTCGTTGTCGCCGTGGATCGCGCCCAT